>CANQDM010000074.1 GCA_947591505.1 uncultured Bacilli bacterium
TAATAATCCAACACTTTTTATTTTTCAATATTTTTTTGCTTAAAACTAAAGACTTTTCGTCAGAAATTTGGTACAATAAAAAAAGGAAAGTATTATTAATAATTTAGTTTAAAAAATGAGGAGTAAAAATATGAAGTTTGAAAAAGAAATAACTGTTGAGATTAATACTAGTCTTAAAAAACTTGAAGGCATTTTGAAAGAAAATAATTTTAAAATAAAAGAAATATTTGATATAAATGATATCTATTTATTAAATAAAAATATTGAAAAAAGTAATAATTCTTTAGAATTATTAAAAAATTGTGTTTTGATTAGACATATTATTGAAAAGAATAAAGAATATAAAATGATTACTTATAAATATAAAGAGTATAATGATAAAAATGAAATAACTAAGCAAGGTAAAATAAATTGTCATATAGATTCAATAGATGAAGCTAAAGAATTATTTAAATATTTAAACTATGAAAAATTGTTAGAAATATATGACCATTCTTTCGTATATTCTAATGGTGAAGATGAATTTGTTGTTCAATGTGTTAATAATAAACATATTTATATAGAAGTAGAAGATAAATGTCATTATATAGATAAAGAGTATAAAAATATTGAAGAGATGAAAAAAGTAATTAACAAATATAATATTCCAATTAAAAGTAATGATTATTTTGTAAAAAAAGCCGAAGTTGAAATGTTAGAAAAATAATCAAATTAATTAAAAATATGAAATGGTTAAAAGAGGTGCAATAATGAATAAAATATATATTGTTAGACATGGCCAAACCGATTGGAATGTTAAAGGATTATTACAAGGAACTACAGATATCGAATTAAATGAAGATGGCATTAATCAGGTAAAAGAATTAGCTAATAATTTAGATTTTAGTAAAATTGATATTTGTTTTTGTTCACCTTTAAAAAGAGCTAAACAAACTGCTGAAATATTAGTGGGTAATAAACTAAAAATAATTTATGATTCAATGATAGTAGAAAGAAGCTTTGGTGATTATGAAGGAAAACCAATTGATTTTGATTTAATTAAACAACAATGGAATTATAAATTAAATGATAGTTCACATAATATAGAAAGTTTAAAAGATTGTTTATTTAGAGCTAAACAATTTTTGGATAAAATAAAAAAAGAATATCCTAATAAAACAATTTTAATAATTTCCCATGGTAGTTTTATAAAAGCCTTACATTTTAATTTAATAGGATATGATGAAAATACAGATTTTTTATCTTTTAATCCAAAAAATTCTATGGTTTATGAATATGAAATGAATTAAGTTATATTTTAAATATATAAAATGACGAAAGTGTTTGTAACTTCATCAATTTACTAATTGGTATTATACATGCTATAATAAAATAAATTAAATTTTATTTAGGAAATGATAAATATGAATAGTAATTTGATGGTTAAAAGTATTTTATTTGAAAGAGATAAGGTTGAAAGTTTTGAAAAATATCCTTTTAATATTAAAACAGTAAAAGATTTTACGGAATTGAAATTAGAATCACCGGTAACTTTTTTAATCGGTGAAAATGGTATAGGTAAATCTACTTTTATTGAAGCAATTGCCATTGCTTTAGGTATGCCATCTGAAGGTGGTACTCAAAACTTTACTTATAGCACTAAAAATACTACTTCAGTCTTATCTGATTATTTAAGAATAATTACTTTTAATTCTCCTAAAACAAAATTTTTTTTGAGAGCGGAAAGTTTTTATAATTTTTCCACTGAAGTTCAAAGATTAGTAGAAGAAGATGGATATTATAATTTATATAAATCATATGGTGGTAATCTTCATGAATGCTCTCATGGAGAATCATTTATAAAATTAGTTAAAAATAGATTTACTGATAATGGTTTATATATTTTAGATGAACCTGAAGCTGCCTTATCGCCCCAAAGTCAACTTACTTTATTGTGTTTAATTGATGAGTTAGTAAAAAAAGGGAGTCAATTTATTATTGCAACTCATTCGCCTATATTAATAAGTTATCGAAATGGTGTAATACTCGATTTAAACAACAATTTTAAAAAAACAAAATATGAAGAAACAAGCATTTATTTGTTATATAAAAGATATTTAGATGATGCTTTAAATATGCAAAATAAATTATTTGATGATTGATTATTAACAAAAATGTTAGTATAATTATTTTAACATCTTATAAAGAGCGATGGAGGGACTAGCCCGATGAAGTCGCACCAACCTATTTAGTTAGGTGGTAATGCTAGATCTATAAGATAACTTTATACTCAAGGTTATCTTGGGTGTTTTTTTATGAGATGCTTGGAAAGGAGTATCTATGAAAAAATTATTTTAAGCGGGTTTACTTATAATTAGGAAGGAGTTTTATAATGATAGAAAAAGTAAATCCAAGTCATCCTGATAAGATAGCAGATAGAATAGCTGGGGCAATAGTTGATTTAGCTTATACTAAATGTGAAAATCCAAAAGTAGCAGTAGAGGTTTTAATTGGGCATGGTGTTTGTCATATAATAATGGAAACATCAGAAAAATTTACTGACAAAGAAGTAAAAAAAATAGTAAATAGAATTGCAGGTGATATCAAATTAGATTTAAAAGTATATAAACAAGATGTTCATCTAGCATTAAATCAAGAAAAAATTGTTAAATGTGGGGATAATGGTATTTTTAAAGGTGTACCTTTAACTAAAGAAGAAATTGAATTATCTAAAATAGCAAGGGAGATATATCAAGAATATCCTTATGATGGTAAATATATTTTAGATCAAGATAAATTAGTTATATGCCAAAGTAATGCTTTAAAAGAAGATTTAATTAAAAAATATCATAAGGTTATTATTAATCCTTTAGGTTATTGGACAGGTGGCATAAATGTTGATAGTGGCGCTACCAATAGAAAATTAGGATCTGATATGGGACATAGTGTTACAGGTGGAGGCCTTCATGGTAAAGATTTATCGAAAGCCGATGTTTCTCTAAATATCTATGTTTTTAAAAAAGCACAAGAATTACAAAAGGAAGTAAATATTAGTTGTGCTATTGGTGATACTTTTGTAGATGGTAAGTCATATAAGGAAATAGTTGAAGAAGCAAGAATTTATATTAAAGAAATTGGTGGTTTTGAAAAATTTGCTGAATGGGGATTATTTTAATAAACCATATGTTATAATTAAATTGTTAAAAACTTCTTGACTCTTCCCTTAAGGGTAGATGTATATTGATATTGAAGGGAGAAATTATGATAAAAATTGGTGATTTTGCTAAAATGTTTAATATTTCAATTAAAACTGTAAGATATTATGAAAGTCTAGGTTTAATTGTGCCTAAATATGTTGATATTTATACGGGATACCGGTATTTTGATGATGACAATGTTAAAAGAATGCAAGAAATTTTAGCACTAAAAAAATTAGGCTTTACTCTAGATGAAATTAAAAATTTTTCTTCACAAGAAATAGCAAATAAAATTAAACAGTTTGAAAAAGAAATAGAGAACATTAAAGAAAAAATAACTAATTTAGAGGAATTCTCTCTTCAAGGGAAGAAGGTTTTAAATATGTTAAATTTTATTAATGATGAAAATGCTATAGGTAAATGGGAGTTACTTGGTATATCCTTAAATATTGAAGATGCAGAAAATAATAAATATGTAGAAGACGATTATAATATCAAAGAATTATATTTGCTTCCTAAAGGTGAAAAGTATTGGGTTATATCTTGGACTAAAGGAATAATTTATATAAATGGAAATCCTAATTCATATGAAATAAAAGGTGATAAATTATATTTAACATTAAAAGATCCATATGATAGTAAAGATTCAAAAGTAGTAGTTTATCAAAATGCTAATCACAATAATTATTCTGTAGAAGATATAAAACATAAAGATAATACTAATATTGAATTTAAGGAAGATAAAGAAGTAGTAGGTATTTGGCATGCTATAGATTTTGTTAATAATCCAAATAGTTTTAATCCTGATATATTACAAACTGAAAAAGATAAACTTGCCTTAGATAAATTAATTTTTGAGCCAATAGAAGAAGTACATATAAGATATCAAGATAATAATTATATGCGTGATAGTAAATATACTAAAAATTATATCGTTAATTTAATGTTATCAGACACATTAGCAAAATATGAAATAAAAACTATTAATAATAAAAAATATTTAATAGTAGAATGGAAAAGTGGCGATTATGTTTTTGGGGGTATTATTAATGGCTATTATGTTTTAGAAAAATGTGAAGATTAAAGTTTTGGACTTTAGTCTTTTTTTAAGGTATAATTTTATTTGATGGTGGTTTATATGTTAATAGATAATATTACAAAAACAGATTTTTTTGTTAGAGAACCTGTTGATAAAGTAAATAAAGAAATATTAAAAAGCGATAGCAAAAGAATAATTTTAACTGGAGGAAGAGGTTCTGGTAAAAGTACTGTTTTATATAGTTTAGAAAATAGAGGATTAGGTACAGAAGAACAAACTATAAATACTCGTTTTGAAAGTGTTAGTACTTTTGGTTATACTCCAAGTGAAAATATTATAAACGAAATATATCGTCATAAATATGAATTATCTTTTTGTTTTAAATTGCTTGCTTATATTAAAAATAATTATCCATTTATATATGAAAAAGAATTTAAAGATATTTATGAAGTATTAGATGAAATGTCATTCGAATTTGTTGATGCTATAAATAATGGAATTTTTGAGAGTTATAAACAAAATAATTTTTCTCAATTTTTAGAAACTATGAGTATAGCAAAATCATTAGTGGAAAGAATAAGAAATATATTAGAAGTAGAAAAATTGAATTTAAGTATTGATCGTTTTGATTGGACTAATAATTCTAGTAAACTTTCACAACAAATATTAAGTGAATATTTTCCGCTATTTGATAAAGTTATTCTTACATCCGATGATGATGTACTAAACTTAATGCCAATTTGCAATTATTTAATAAATTATAAAGATTATGATATTCAAAGACTTAGTTATGGTGGAAATTTAGAAATTGTTAAAATAATTTTACAAAGGCATATAGCCGCGCAAGAAAGATTTAAATATTTTGATATTAATAATATTACTGATAATGTAGTTAGGGCAATGATTAATGAATCATCTAATAATATTTCTTGTATGATTATGGCAATAGAAAATTTAGCAGAAATGAATAATTATTATAAAGATATGTATAATTTAGAAAACCAAGCAGCAACGATTATTAATGAGAAAGTAAGAAGAGTAAGAGAGTTAAAAGAAAGATCAGTACAAAAAAGATTTTATTTATAATTAAGGAATGATATTATGCCAAGAATTTATCATACATTTCCACCATTTTATCAAAGTGATAGTGAAATACTTATTTTAGGTACAATGCCATCACCTAAATCAAGAGAATTAGGCTTCTATTATATGCATCCCCAAAATAGATTTTGGCGTGTTTTAGAAAATGTATTTCAAGAAAAGATTGGAAAGTCTATTGAAAGTAAAAAAGATTTTTTAATTAAGCATAAAATAGCTTTATGGGATACTTGTGCCTCATGTGAAATAGATAAAGCAAGTGATAGTACGATAAAAAATATTAAACCTAACAATATAAATTTAATATTAAAAAATACTAATATCAAAAATATATTTACTACAGGTAAAAAAGCTCATGAATTATATCAAAAATATATTTATAATAAGACTAAAATAGAAGATATTTGTTTGTATTCACCAAGTCCCGCTAATTGTGCAATATCCTTAGAAAAATTAATTGAAAATTATAAAATTCTTAATAAGAGTAACAATGTCTAAAAATCGTCAAATGTTTATAAATTGCTATTTATAAATAAAATTAATTGTTAAAATTAAATAGATGGAGTGTTTATGAAAGAGAATATTAAAGAAAGTTATTTTGATTTGGAAGCTAAGATAAGAGCATTAGGCCCTATTAAAGAAATAGTTAATAATCCAGATGCTATAAGAAGTATTATTACCTATGATGGTGACCGTCATTATTTACAAGCTTTTTTAGAAACCGTTAATAGTGCTATTGATGCAGGACTAGTAACTGAAGAAGATTTACATTTTTTTAGAAGTGGTGAATTTATGGATGCAATTGTTCATTTAGAAGAAACTATTGAAACGGTAAATCCTCATGAAATGCAAACAGCTGAAAGATTAGACAAAATTAATTATGTGTCTGTATTTAAAGATGCCAAAACTTTATCTGTAAGTTATACTCATCCTGAAATTATTGCTGCCCTATGTGGTGAATCAAAAGATAGCAAGCCAAGTGATTTAACATGGTGGGCAACTTGTGGTACTTTTGGTAATTTGCCTAATGAAACCCAACAAACTATTGAAATGGAAATTTTTAAAAGAGGTAATATGGAAGTACTTGCTAAATTAATGAGTGAAGGCAAAGGAAACAATAAATCTTATAATGAAGTTAGAGAAGAAACTTATCATAGATAATGAATTTTAGGAGTATTTTAAATGAAGTGTACCCAATAAAGTAGACAAAGAAAAAAAAGAGAATGGTAACTTCAATAGAAATAATATAAACTGATAT
>CANQDM010000075.1 GCA_947591505.1 uncultured Bacilli bacterium
TATTTTTTCATTTACTTTTTCTAAATTTAATTTATTATTTTCAAGTTCACTTTTTAAATTAATATTAGTACTTTTCTTTAAAGTTCCACCACTTATTGAACCACCAGCATAAATAATACTACCATCAAGGGCTACTACCCGATATTTGTATTCCATTATCTTAGCAATTAAATTCATACTATCAATATCTTTAGCCACAATAACATTACCTAATTGATTTTCTAGTATATTTTGGTAAGTATGATCATAACTTATTAGTTCAGATAGAATACCTTCATAACCATTAATTTTTGATAGTCTTTCCTTTACATCATCACTTACCAACCTAGATTTAATAATATTAAGTGGTAAGAATGTTGCTCTTCCTAAATTATTATCTTTTAAATAATTAATGGCACTTTTAGCAGAAGTCTCATTATCTACCACAATAAAATTACTAGAACTAGCAAGAACTACTTCAACTGGCATTAAATATTCATTTGGTACCTCAATTAAATTACCTATTGTATTATGAATACCTTTAAGTCTATTATTATTTAAAATACTTTTAACACTTAAAGGCATTTTTTCGTTATTTAAGATATTATTTTCTAATATATCTATTTTATTTTCTAATTGTAATTTATTTTTAGTTAAATTATTTAATTCTTCAGTATAAGTAGTTTTCTTTAAAATAATATTTTTATACTCATTATTTATTTTCGTATTTTCTTCTTCTAATACTTTAATATTATTATTTAAGATATCTATCTCTTTATTAGTAATTTCAATATCTTTAATTAAATTTAATTCATCATTTTTTAAATTAATTAAATTATTTTTAATTTTATCTTCACTATATTCATATTTAGTTCTTTCAACTGCCAATCTTTTTTCACTACTAACTAAAGATAATTCTTCCGTTAAACTAATTAATTTTTTATTTTGCATATTTATTTTATCATCTAATTTATAAATATCTAATTTTATCTTTTCACATTCAGCAGTATCAGTAACCTTAGTCATTTTTTCTAAAGTATTAGTAAGTTCTTCTTCTCTTTTTTTATTATCTAAATATTCTTTATTTAATTTAGTTATATCTTTCGTAGTTAAAGCTATCTCCGTATTTTTTAACTCATCTTTTAAAGATACATATTGTTTAGCTATTTCGGCTTGCTCTCTTAAAGGATTAATTTCGCCAAATAATTCATTAATTACTAAATTAATACTCGCAATATTATCTTTTGTTTTATCAAGTTTTTTTAAAGATTCTTCTTTTCTTTTTTTATATTTTAAAACTCCTGCTGCACTTTCAATAATACTTCTTCTATCAATTGGTTTAGAATTTACGATATCCATAACTGAACCTTGCGAAATAATATTAAAAGCATCATTGGATGAACCACTGTCAATAAAAAGATCGGTAATATCTTTAAGTCTTACTTTAACATTATTAATAAAGTATTCACTTTCCCCACTTTTATAGACACATCTTTTAACTTCTACTTCATTAAATTCACTATTTAAATATTTATCACTATTGTCAAAAGTTAGGGTAACTGATGCTTTATTTAAGGCATCTTTAGCATCACTACCACTAAAAATGACATCACTCATTTGAGCGCCACCACGAAGTGATTTAACTGATTGTTCCCCTAAAACCCAACGAATTGCATCAACAATATTGGACTTACCACTACCATTTGGTCCTACTATGGCCGTAATTCCTTTTTTAAATTCAAAAATTGTTTTATTCGCAAATGATTTAAAACCATCTAATCTAATACTCTTTAAATACATAATATCCCTACTTTGCTGATTTTTTATAAGCATCAAAAGCCGCATGTTGTTCTGCTTCTTTTTTGCTTTTACCCCGACCTTTGCCGTAGATAATATTATCAATTCTAACCTCTACTTCAAAGGTTTTATCATGAGATTGCCCATATTCATTTACTAAAACATACTCTAATGATTTTTTATCAGTTTGCACTAGTTCTTGTAATCTCGTTTTATAATCATCAAAAAACATAAAATCTTTTTCAATATAAGGAATAACTGTTTTATAAACATATTTTTTCGCAACATCATAACCTAAAGATAAGTAAATAGCACCAAGTACACTTTCATAAGTATCAGCAATAATTGTATCATTAATATCATGCTCTTGACCATGACCTACTCTAATATATTTATCATAACCAATTTGTTTAACATAGTATGCTAGAGCTTGTTCACAAACAAAACTAGCTCTTTTTTTAGTCATTTCGCCTTCTTTACAATCGGTATTTAAATAAAAATATTCACTAGTTATAAGTTCTAAGACAGCATCACCTAAAAATTCTAATCTTTCATAATTTTTAGATTCCTTATGTTCATTAGAATAACTACTATGAGTTAGTGCTTCTTCTAATAATTTTTTATCTATCTTTTCTAAATTATATTCTTTTAAAAAGTCCATATAATCACCATAAGGTAATTATATCATAAAAATAGTTTTTTGTAAGAAAAAACAAATAAATTTATAATCTATCTGTTTTCTAAGTATTCAATTGCTTCTTTTAAAGTTTTAACTTTAACTATTTCAATCTTTAAATTTCTTTTCTTTTTTATTTTTACTGCTTCATCATAATTTTCTTCTGGGCATAAGAAGATATCAGCATGTTTTTTCTCGGCTCCTAAAACTTTATATTTAACACCATCTATTTCTTCAACTACCCCATCACTCGTAATAGCACCAGTTCCAACGATATTAAGGCCATGCGTAATATCTTCATCAGTTAAGGCATTATAAATTGCTAAACTCATCATTAAGCCACCACTACTACCTGATTCATTATCTTTCATTTTAACTGATACAGGTATTTCGGTTTTATATTCATATGCTTCACTAAAGGCTACCCCTATTTTTAAAGAGTCATCTTTTTCTTTATAAATAATGGCATATCTTTCATATTCTTTACCATCATGTTTAACTTTTACTTTGACTTTATCATTTTCTTTTAAAGTATTGATATATGCTCTTAATTCATCTAAATTCTTAGTTTTAGTACCATTGACACTGATTATTTCATCACCAATTTTAATATTAGTTTTAGCTTCTTCACTAATATAAATAACTCTACTTATAGTATTAGTAATTTCAATACTATAATCAGATTCTCTAAAAGCTGATATTATGGCATTATCTATGCCCTCATCTAAATATTCTTTACCTACTTCAATAACTTCTTCATAACTATTATCATTAGTTACTTCTTTTAAAGGAATTAAATCCCAATCAGGTAATATATAAGATAAAATAATAAATGGGGCAGTTCCTTTCATCGCTGTAACATAACTCATTGAAAGACTTCCTTCTTCTTTGTATTCTTTATCAATAACTACCCGATCTTCTAAATTAATTGTTCCCCCACTTTTATAAATAACAAAAGGAAATTCATAATAAAATAAGAATATTAAAATACTCATGACAATTAAAAATTTATAATTTTCTTTAAAGAATTTTTTTGTTTTCTCATATAATTTATTAAACATTATATCACCTTAATTCATTATAACACTTTGGAGTTTAATTATGAATAAAGTTAAAAAAATTTTCACAATAATTTTATTATTTTCATTTATCTATTTATTATTTAAATATAATTTTATTTTACAAAAGTCTGTTAATGATGCCGTTATTTTGTGGCTTAATAAAGTATTTCCTTCTCTTTTTATTATGTTTATCATAAATGATTTAATAATAAATAGTCATATTCTAGATAATTTATGTAATTTAATTAGTCCCATATTTAATAAAATATACCATGTATCTGGTACTTCTTTAGAATGTTTTATTTTATGCTTATTTAGTGGTACGCCATCATCAGCTTATATTATCAAAGAAATGCTTAATAATAATAGTATTAGTGAGGAAGATGCTAATAAATTAATTAGTTTTACTTTTTTTAGTAATCCTTTATTTTTATATAATATTTTAAGTATTTCTTTTAATAAATTTATTACTTTAAAAATAATTGTTGTTCATTATATAACTAATTTATTAATTGGTTTATTTTATCGTCAAAATAAATCTAATAATAGTAATATAACTATTAAAACTAAAGAAAACATTAATTTTATTAAATTAACACCTAATGCTATTAGTAAAAGTTTTAATACACTTTTAATGATCTTAGGTACTATTACTTTTTATATGATTATATCTAATTATTTGCTTAAAATTATCCCTTTAAATATAATGGGAGAAGTTATTTTAAGAGGAATACTAGAAATAACTCAAAGTTTAAATATCTTATCTAATTTAAATATTTTAAGTATAATAAAAGAGATAATTGCTTTATCTATTATCTCTTTTGGCGGTCTTTCTATTCATACCCAAATACTTAATATTATCAGTGATACCAAAGTTAAATATCATAATTTTTTAATAGGAAGAATTCTTCATGTATTAATTAGTACAACTATTTATATTTTTATCACTATTACTATCTATAGTTAAATATTTAGAATCTTTACTTAACAAATTATTATTATCTGAATAAGTTATTTCAATATCATCGATAACATTATTAATATCTTTATTATTTCTTTTATGGTATGGTTTATTATAAACATAAATATTTAATTTAAAATAATAATTATTAGTATCTAAATCATTATGAAATGCAAAATCAAAGCACGGATCTATTTGTGCTCCTTTCATTGTCCATGAATATTTTTCACCATTAGAAGCCGTATACTTTAATATATAATTAATTTCTTTTTCGCCAAAATTATTTATTGTCTCTTTAGTAGTACTTGTTAAAGTAGAACTGAAATTATTTAAAAAATCAAAATACAAATTGATATTATCATTAGAATTATTACTAACACCTATTAAATTATTACTTTTTAAATCTTCTTCAATAGTTTTAATAATTTCTGCCCGATTAATTTGATTATCATAGGCAAAATTATTATTAGTAGTTTCCCCTTCTAAACCATTTAAAAGCTGTACTAAAAAAACTAAAATAATACTAATTAAAGTAATACTAACTAATATCTCGATTAAAGACAATCCTTTATTATTCAACTTTTGCATTATTTAACTCCTCATTTAATTCCTCGTCTTCTAAATCAAAATAAAGAAAACAAATATCTTTTTCTGTGTTATCTACTGTAAAATTACCATCTAGATAATTGATTATAGAGCCATTACTACAATTACTTAATTCACTATTATAGATAAATCCTAAAGTTGGCATAGTATTATTTATTTCATATTTATAAGTTTCATCATTCCAAACCATATAATACATAGTTACATCTTTATCTTCATTAACAAAAGACTTTTTGATATCTTCTTTATAACTATTTAGTAGAATTCTCTTATCAGCATAAGAATTTATTAAAAAGACTATTAAAGTTAAAAAGATAATAAAGAAAGTATAAATTAATGCTGTTGATACAAAACCATTTTTTTTCATAATTACACACTTACCCAACTATAAAAATATTGGCAACCATTATTATGACAAGTTGCATAAGATGCTACTAAAATATTATCACGTTCAATATCAACATTAATAGTTTTTAAATACTTTATTATATCTTCATTGAATTCATTATCACAACTATTATCTATTAAGCACGCTTTTAAATTATCTAATTCTTTAGTTTTTACAATAAACATTTCTTCTACTTCATAATCATCTAATAGCTTGTTAAAATAATTTTGATAATTTTCTTTTCCTAGAAATAAATTATTAGTATCTTTATTAATAGTTAAAAAATATTTATTATCATCACTATTTAAATTATTCAACGCATCTTTTAAATTTAATTTATCTAAGGTATTTTTTAAATAATGGGTACGATAAATATAAGCAACATCATCATAATTCATTCTTTCTTTCTCTTTTTTTAAAATATTACTAAAAGATGAAAATAAAAGAAGTAAGGCACTTGTTAAAATAGTAATTACCACAATAGTCTCAACAAAAACAAAACCATTTTTGTTCATCTTAACCCACTTCCCTATTATTAATTATAAACTAATTAGTTATAACTTGCAATTAAAAAGAGAATTATAATTCCCTTTTAACAAGCAAGTTCTGGATAACCACTACTTCCTAACTTCCAATTACATAAAGTATATTCACTTAAACTACTATCTATACTACTTAAACTTATTGTATTTTTATTTGTATTTAATTGCGTTACAAATGATTCTAACTTCATATCATTTAAACTCATCGATGTTCCGCCAATTCCAGTAACATTACTTGCACTTACACTATTTTCATAATAAGTATTTTTAATATCATTAGTTGTAATGCTTTCGTTAAAATAACCCAAACCAAATTTATTAGTTATTATGCCCTTTACTGTTCCTATATTATAGACATTATTTAAAATATTGATATTTTTTTCTTGACTTTGACCTTGTAATCCTCCAGCAGTACTAAATACTAAACCACTAACTACACTAGTCCCTATATTACTTTGCAAATCTAAATTACCACTATTGTA
>CANQDM010000076.1 GCA_947591505.1 uncultured Bacilli bacterium
ACGATTGTTTGTTTATTTTAACGTCTTCATTGACGGGTTTTGTTATGCCTTAAAATTCACTTTTTATTTTCAACCTTTATAACTAATGAAGAATTAAATGACTTGAGGTCAAAAATTTTGACCTCAAGTTTAAATACTCATGGTGGTAGAAGATATAAGGTGAGAGTTTTTACTGAACAAGGTGTAGCAATGTTAGCAACAATATTGAAAACTAAAGTAGCAACAGATACCAGTATAGCAATAATGGATGCTTTTGTTTTGATGCGTAAGTATATTTCAAATGAATTATTGGAAATAAATTATATGAAAAGACAAATATTAAATAATAGTGATAATATAGATAAAAATACTAAAAACATAAAATTATTGCAAGAATCATTTGATAAATTTGAAGAAAAAAGAAAAAGTAATGAAATATATTTTAATGGACAAATATACGATTCATACTCTAAGATATTAGATATATTAAAAGAAGCAAAAAAGGAATTAATAATAATAGACAATTATGCTGATAAAAGTATGTTAGATATGATAAGAAATATTAAATTAAATACAACAATAATATGTAAAGAAAATTGTTTATTAAAAGAAATAGATATCGAGAAATATAATAAACAATATAATAATTTAAAAGTAACATACAATAATACATTTCACGATAGATATATCATAATAGATAACAAAGTAATATACCATTGTGGTACATCACTAAATCATATAGGTAGTAAAACATTTTCTATCAATAAATTGGAAGATAAAGAAGTAATAGATGCTTTACTTAATAAAATAAAAAATATATAAGACGATATAAGAATTTAATATTTTGAATTAACAAAAGAAAAAATATAGAAATTCTAAGGTTTCATTTTGAAACCTTAGAATTAAATCTATTACAATATTTGAATTATTAAATTAAAGAAATAAATTTTTTGGTCGCAATTTGCGACTAAAAAAATTATAAATTACTATGGTAAAAAAATAATATATTTGGTTTCAAATTGAAACCAAAAAACTAAAGTTGAACTAATATTGAAAAATATAAATTATAAATAAAAACGACTTGAGGTCGAAAAATTCGACCTCAAGTTTAGATAACTATAATGGTAGATAATATAAGGTAGAAGATTTTTAATGAACAATTATAATAATTAACATAAAAAGAGATAGGCAAAAATTATTTGTTATGCTAAAATTTATTAAGGAGGTCTAAAATATGCGTGAAATAAAAATTGGGGGAATATATAAACATTTTAAAGGTAATTTATATCAAGTACTTGATATTGTAAACGACTATGAATCTAATAATGATGAAGAATATAGAAAAATTGTAGTATATCAAGCTCTATATGGTGAAAAATTAAAATGGGCAAGAGATTATGATATGTTTCTATCAAAAGTAGATAAGAAAAAATATCCTGATGCAAAGCAAGAATATCGTTTTGAAGAAGTACTTGATAGTAATAAAGAAATAATTAGTAAAAATATGGAAATTAGTAATTTAAGTAAGTATGCTTGTCCATATAGTAAAGGATTAAGATTAAAAGATGAAAATGAAGATATTAGACCATCATTTTACCGAGACATTGACCGTATTTTATATTCTTTAGCTTATACAAGATATTTAGACAAAACACAAGTATTTACTCATAAAGAAAATGATCATTTAAGTAGAAGAATGACTCATGTGCAATTTGTTAGTAAAATTGCTAGAACTATAGGAAGAGCATTAAATTTAAATGAAGACTTAATTGAGGCAGCCTCCCTAGGTCACGACTTAGGTCATACTCCGTTTGGTCATCTAGGTGAATCTATTTTAAATGAAATAAGTCTTAAAAATAATGAAGGATATTTTAATCATAATATCCAAAGTGTAAGACTTTTAATGAATGTTGAAAATTATGGTAAAGGTCTTAATATAACAGTGCCTGTTTTAGATGCTATTATGTGTCATAATGGCGAAATTGCCAAACAAAAATATGAACCAATTTATAATAAAAGTACAGAAGATTTTTTAGATGAATATAAAGCGTCTTATCAAGATAAAAAAGTGATTTTAAAAATGCGACCAATGACTTTAGAAGGTTGTGTTGTTAGAATTAGTGATTTAATTGCTTATTTAGGTAAAGATATTGAAGATGCTATTAGAATTAATTTAATTAAAAAAGAAGATATTCCAGAAAGTATTACTAATATTTTAGGAAATAAAAATGGCGATTTAGTAAATACAATAATACTTGATATTATTAATAATAGTTATGATAAAAGTTATATTGAATTATCACCAAATATATATGAAGCGATTGAAGATTTAAAAAAATTTAATTATCAACATATTTATGCTAAAGCCGATAATGATGAAGATAAAATAAGATTAATGTTTAATACTTTGTTTGATTTTTATATGAATGATCTTAATAATAAAAATGAAGAATCAATTATTTATCAAAAATATTTAAATAATATGAGTGAAGAGTACAAAAAAAATAGTAATGCGAGAATAGTAATTGACTATCTAGCTGGTATGACTGATGAATATTTAATTAAACAATTTAATAAAATAAATAAAGATTAGATAGAAAACTTATAAATAATTTGTTTTGTGTTATAATAAATTTAGAGGTGTCCCCATGGAATATAAAAAGTATAATTGTAATTCTTATAATATTCATACCATTAAAACAGATAAATTTAAAACTGTGAGAATGGAAATAATTTTTAGTAGAGAAGTTAAAAGAGAGGATATGCCAATCTTTACTTTTTTATGTGATATTTTATCTGATTGCTCTAAACATTATCCAAGAAGAAAAGATATTGCGATTAGATTAGAAGAATTATATAAAACAATATTTTATGGCACAACTAATAAAGTAGGTAATTTATTTACAAGTAGTTTTATTTTAGAATTTATTGATCCAGTATATATAAATGAAGATAACTATTTAGAAGATGTTTTAAAATTCCCTTTTAAAGTAATTAATAATCCTTTAGTAAAAAATAAAGAATTTGATATTAATAATTTTAATATTGTGAAAAAAAGAATTTTAGAAGAAATCGAAAGTTTAAAAGAGTCTCCTGATAAACTAGCAATTACTAGTGCACTTAAAAAGATGGATAGTACATCTCCTAGTTCTTATAGAGTTCTAGGTACGAAAGAAGATATTGAAAAAATTTCGCCAGCCTCTTTATATCAAGCTTATGAAGATTTATTTAATCATTCTACTTGTGATATCTTTATCATTGGTAATTTAAATATGGATGAAGCAGTTAAAATAATTAAAGATAATTTTGTAAATCATGTGATAAAATTAAATAAACCAAAACTACTTGTTAATAATAAAGTGAGAAATAAAACTTTAGAGGTTAAAGAAAAATCTAATTTTGTGCAAAGTACTTTAGTAATGGTATACAATATTCACGCTTTAGATAAAAAATTAAAAGATACAGCCTTTCATGTCTTTAATTATATTTTAGGTTCCGGTGGTATTGAAGCTAAATTATATCAAAAGTTAAGAATGGATAATTCCCTTTGTTATGGCGTTAGAAGTTTATATTTAAAATATGATGAGTTACTTATTATTGAAGTATCTCTTGATAATGCTAATATTAAACTTGCGGAAAAATTAATCAGAGAATGTTTAATGGAAATGATTAAAGGAAAATATAGTGAAGATACTTTAAATGATGCTAAAAAGAATTTAGGATTCTCTCTAAAAATGAGTAGTGATAATAATGTTTCGTTATTAAATAATTATATTTTTAATATATATGATAATTTACCACTTATTGATGAGCGAGTTAAAATGATTAGTGAAGTTACTAAAGAAGATTTAATTACATGTGGCAAAAGTTTAAGAATAAATACAATATACATTCAAGAGGCAGGTGAGTAATAATGAAGGAATTAGAAATTAAAGGACTTAATGAAAAAATTTATTATGATACTTGCGATAATGGTTTAAAAGTATTTATGTGGGTTAAAAAAAATGTTAATACTTTTTATGGTACTTTATCTGTTAAATATGGATCTATTTATAATGATTTTAAAATAGGTAGTAAAACTTATAATTTACCTAAAGGTGTTGCTCATTTTCTAGAACATGTTAAATTTAATGAAGATAAAGATACGACAGCGCATGATTTTTTCTTTAAACATGGTTGTGATACTAATGCTTTTACTACTTTTAATTATACTAATTATCAAGTATTAGGTAGTGAAAATCCAAAAGAAAATATTATTCATTTACTTGATTTTGTCCAAAATGATTATTTTACGAAAAGCATTGTATCTAGTGAAAAAAAGATTATCACCGAAGAAGCAAAAATGGGCCAAGATGATCCTTATACAGTTATGATGTTTAAACATTTAGATAATATCTTTACTGATTTAGATCATAAATATGTTATTACTGGTACCCCTGAAGATATCAAAAAAATAACTTTAGATGATATTAAATTAGTATTTAATACTTTTTATCATCCCGAGAATATGTTTTTAGTAGTAACTGGTAATTTTAATCCCTATGAAATAATGGGAGCCGTTAAAGAAAATCAAAATAAAAAAGATTTTGGTAAATATAAAAATCCAGAAAGAATTGTCAAAAAAGAATCTCGCAAAGTGAGAATTAAAGAAGAAGAGTTAAATCTTAATGTTACTAATCGTAAAATTAAAATAGGCTTAAAAATGCCTAAAAGTATTTTTAAAGGGTATAGTGATTTACAAATTAGATTATATATGGCTCTTATTTTAAGAGCTAACTTTGGAACTACTAGTGATTTTAAAGATGAATTATTAGAAAAAGAACTAATAAGTTCTTTAACTTATATGTGTGATATTTTTGATGATTATGTTATTCTTATGTTTACCATAGATAGTAATTATAAAGATGAAATATTAAAACTATTTAATAATAAAATAAGTCATTTGACGATGTTAGAAAAAACTTTTGAGCGTATTAAAAAAGCTAACATTGCTTCATTAATTTTAGATTATGAAGATGTTGAAGTAGTTAATAGTTTAATTCAATCAGACCTATTATGCTATGATGAAATAATTACTGATATTAAAAATATTTATGAAGATATTAAGTATAATGATATTTTAAAATTTATTAAATGTATTGATATTAAAGAGAAGAGTATTTTAATACTTAATCCTTTAGATAATAATAAATAGCAATTTTTAAATGAAGTTGCTTTTTTATTTTTATTATTTTAAAAAATAATGTTATAATTAATTCAAGGTGATGATAATGAAACCAGGATTAGGAGTTGGTGTGATGGTAATAAAGAATAATAAAATATTACTTGGACTTAGAAATTCTGATAAAGAAAAAGCCAGTAGTGAATTAAATGGCGAAGGAACTTGGACTATGCCGGGTGGCAAAGTTAAATTTATGGAAAAATTAGTAGATGCTGCTAAAAGAGAATTAGAAGAAGAAACTAGTTTAAAAGCTACAAAATTAAAATTTTTATGTATATCAGATGATATGACTGATACAGCTCATTTTGTAACTGCAGGTTTTATAGTAAAAGAATATAGTGGCAATGTTCAAACTATGGAACCAGAAGAAATAATAAGATGGGAATGGTTTGATTTAGATAATTTACCACAAAATTTATATAAGCCAAGTGAAAAATGTATAAGTAAATATAAAAATAAAATAATATATGAATAAAAAAAGTTACCAATTGCGGTAACTTTTTCCTATCTATTGTAATATTCAACAATTAGTTGTTCATTAACTTCGCTATTAAGTTCGCTTCTTTCTGGAGTTCTAACATATTTTCCAGTAAGTTTTTTAGGATCGAATTCAAGGTAAGCTGGAACAGCAACTTTTTCTTCGACTGCAGCTAAAATAGCAGGATGATTTAATGAATTTTCTTTAACACTAATTGTATCACCAGGCATAACTCTGTATGATGGGATATCTACTTTTTTACCATTAACTAAAATATGACCATGATTAACTACTTGACGAGCAGCTCTTCTAGTTCTAGCCATTCCTAGACGATAAACAATATTATCAAGTCTAGATTCAAGTAACATAAGTAAATTTTCACCAGCAATACCATGCATTTTTTGAGCTTTATCAAAAACTTTATGGAATTGTTTTTCAGTTAAACCATACATAAATCTAACTTTTTGTTTTTCTTGTAATTGAATACCATATTCACTAGATTTTTTACGACGGTCTTTACCATGAGCACCTGGAGCATAAGGACGACGAGCAAGTTCTTTACCATTTTCTAAAGTAGAGAAGCCAAGTCTTCTTGATTTTTTATAAGCAGGTCCTGTATATCTTGCCAATTTTTTTATCTCCTTTCTTTTAATTTACAATATTTGTTTTTTATCTTAGCTAAATAATAGGGAGTATCTTTAATTTCACTAAAGGCAGTTCTTAGTTACTTTATTTTGCAAGATACACATTAAAATTTATCTAAAATAACTGCCAAATTAATTGCATAATTATTATACTATATTTTG
>CANQDM010000077.1 GCA_947591505.1 uncultured Bacilli bacterium
AAGTTTTTCTTTTTTTATTTTTTCCTTTTTTTTTACTTAAAAAGGAGTGTCCTTTATTTTTCACTCCTTATTACTGAAGATTTTTAACTTTCTTCTTTCTATCTTATAATTTTATCTGGTTCTACTTTGTTGAAATTGTTTTATCATATAATCTTCATAATTTAAAGTTTTTTGATTTTCGTATGTTACTTGTCCTTCACTATATTCTTTAGGAATACCTGTTGTTACAATAGCCTTACCATAAATATCTGGATTAAAACCACAAACAACTCTTTTTTCTTTTAATTTTTTCTTTAATAATAATAAATAATCCTTTTCTGTCATATAAGAATCCCCTCCTTAATTGATTTGATATTCTATCACAAAAATTTAGGGGTGTCAAATTTTTAACTGCTACCATCAAAAAAGAAGTATCGCTACTTCTTATATCATTTCTTTCATTATTTTATCTTTATCTTTTAACAGTTCAACTAAATTATCAATTTCTGATTCAGTATTGTAAAAATATAAACTGACGCGAATTGAATTAGCAACTCCCACAACATCTTTAGTAAGTTTAGCACAGTGATTACCTGCTCTTACACAAATACCATATTTATTTAAATAATAAGCAACATCTTCCGCAAATAACCCATCAACATTAAAGGCTACTATTCCGGAATCGGCTTCTAAATTTAAAATATCAATATGTGGAATAGTTACTAATTTTTCAATTAAATATTTTCTTAAATTATGTTCATATTCAGCTATTTTATCCATCCCAATTTTTTCTAAATATTTAATGGCTTCCCCAAAACCAATAACGCCAGCAATGTTTGGCGTTCCCGCTTCAAGTCTTGTTGGAATTTCTTTTAAAACCATTTCAGCTGGGGTATCAAATGATTCATTCATACCACCACCTAAGTTTACTGGTTCAATATTTTCCATTAATTCATATTTAGCATATAAAACACCAACGCCAGTAGGTCCTAACATTTTGTGGGCAGAAAATGCTAGAAAATCGATATCCAGATCACTAACATCAGTTTTTAAATGTGGAACACTTTGCGCTCCATCAACTACGACAAAAATATCTCTTTCATGAGCAAATTTCGTAATTTCCTTAATTGGTCTAATATCGCCAATTACATTAGTAATACACGCTAAACTTATTACTTTAGTTTTAGGTGTTACTACTTTTTTTAAATTATCTAAAGTAACAAAATAATTATCATCTAAAGGTAAATATTTAATAACTGCTCCAGTTTCACCAGCTACTCTAAACCAAGGCATTACATTAGAGGCATGTTCTGTTTTCGTAATAATTATTTCATCCCCTGCTTCAAGTAATCCGGCAAAAAAGCCATTAACAATTAAATTTAAACTATCAGTTGTACCACTCGTAAAAACTATTTCTTCTTTTCTTTTTGCCCCAATAAAATCACGAACTAAATCTCTCGTATTTTCATATTCTAAATCAACTTTAAAAGAAATATCATAATCGCCCCGATGAGCATTAGCACTATAATTTTCATAATAATCAACTTGTTTATCAATAACACTTTTAGGTTTTAAACTAGTTGCCCCATTATCTAAATAAATTATATCTTGATTTAGCATGGGAAAATCTTCTCTATGCACCCTTTTCACCTCTTTCATCTAAACTCTTTATATAATTGTCCATATTACTATAAATAAAACCATTTAATAATAAATCTTTCGCATCTTTATTACTTATTCCTTTACTAAGTAAATAATTAATTGCATCTCTATCTAAACTACCAATAGTAGTTAAATGATTAGCCTCAACTTCATTACTTAAAACAATAATATTTGGTTCAATATGGACAAATCCCCCATTATTTATTCCTTTTATATCTTCTACCGCGATATTATTAATTGTATCTTTGGCAACATTAACATTAATAATAATTTTGCTATTTCCAATATTGCTTACACATCTAGTATTTATAATAGATTCATTATTATTACCTTCTAAATAATTATTAATAACTATATTACTATCACTATCATTAGTATAAGACATATTAAAATTAATTTTAGAATTGTTAACTTGTTTAATATTAACATCTAAATTATTATGCCATATTTTATTAAAAATATAAATCTTTAAATTACTATTATCTTGCATTATAATATCTAATTTATTTAAATTTTCATTTATTAAATAAATAGTTACATTACTTTTTATATTAACAACTAAATCTTTCGAATTTACTTTTAATGTATATTCGCCATTTTCTAAATCTATAATATCACTCACTAATAATTTATTCATTTTTCTAATTCCCACTTATAACAAATGCTCATTATTTAAAGCATTTATATTTTTAAAGCCCGTTTCTAAAACAGTATTAGCAAGACTTTTATCTCCTTCTTTAACTATTTTACCATTATCTAAAATATGGACAATAAAATTATCAAAAGTATTAATTAAAGTACTAGAGTGCGTAATAATTAAAATAGCGGGATTATATTCTTCATAATATTTTTTTATACGACTGGCTACTAATTTGATAGCATCAACATCTAGTCCTGAATCTATTTCATCTAAAATGATAAAAGATGGTTTTAAAATCCACATATGTAAAAGTTCTATTTTTTTCCTTTCTCCACCAGAACAACCGACATTTATTTCCCGATGGATAAAACTTTTATCAAGTTCTAGTAATTCACAAGCATTCTCTAATTCTTTATTAAAAGCAAAAATGTCTACTGGTTTACCGTTTTTTTCACTTAAAGCAATGCGAAGCATTTCCGCATTAGTAACACCTTCAATTTGGGTTGGGGTTTGATTAAGTAAATAAATGCCTAACTTCGCTCTTTCATATATACTAAGATTTGTAATATCCTTACCATTATATCTGATAGATCCTTCTACTTTATAAGTATCATCACCCATAATAGTTTTAGCAATACTACTTTTACCTACACCATTTTTACCCATTAAAACATGGATTTCACCAGCATTAATTTTAAGGCTTAAATTATCAAATAAAACTTTATCATTTATATATAAATTTACGTCAGTTAATTCTAACATAAAAACCACCTACGAGATAGATTATACCACATTTTCTTAAATATATAAAATATGGAAAAAACTTTTAATATTTTAATAAAATTCATTGTATATAAAACTAATGTTTGTTATAATGATTATAGGAGGTTTTGGGAGTACGAGTGTCTACCTTTTTTCTGAAAATGAAAGGAGGTTTGGTATTAATGAGTAAAAGAGTTTTTGTCATAAAGATTCTTCGAGGCGTTTCTATCATTTTGTTACTATTAATCTTTTTGATTTTAGCGATAAAAAAATGACACTTAGTCAAATAGACTAAATGTCTAACCCTTTTTGGTAGACATTCGGAATACCGAAGTCTCCTTTTTATTTTATGCAAGTTTCCTTGACATATTCATTATAACAAATATATATTGTCTTTGCAAATATATCTATTTACATATGACTTATTTGATCAAATTGTGTTTAGTATAAGTCACCTTAAATAATTCATGAACTGAATCTCATTCCTTTTTGTTCAAGAAATGGGATTCAGCTCAATACCTGGATAACGCCACTTAAGTAATTAGGTGACGTGATTAGGCAACGTGAAATTCACGCTTCCTATACGTTTAGTATATTATAATTTTTTTAATTATACAAGTTTTTATATAAACAAAAAAGAAATAACTATTTAGTTATCTCCCTTTTTGATTCTACTATTGGTATATTTAATGCATTGGCTAACTCGTTGCCTTTTCTACCAAAATGAATTAATAAATTTGTTATATTTTCATCATTACTAAGTTCTTTAGCACATTCAGAAATTGGAATATTATTTAAAACAATCAACTTGTACATTAAATTTTGAATAAATGCAATATTATATAATTCATAAGTATATGTATTATATAAATATTCATGCCATTCATCTAATACAGATTCATTAATCAAATTATATTTTACACTATCATTAAATATTTCTTCAACTTGTGGATTTATTTCAATATTTTGAACATTGTTTTTACTATGTTGTTTAACTGGTGAATTTTCTATTTCTTTTGTATATGTTAAAATTTCTTCTTTAGTCTCATTTTCATTATCAATTTCAGATAATTTAGAAACACAAATATCTTTTAATTTTTCTAAACCAAACATACCCGCAATAGGTAAGCCAACACCAGTTGTTGACATAATTAAAATACAAGCGGGTAAAGTCCAAATTGATACATCAATTGCACCACTATTTATTAAATTCATAAAATAGCCATATTCAGCCCCCATTAACATAAATCCTATAACCAGTAATGAAAATACATTAATACCAGTTTTATTCACTTTTGTAAGTAATTTTAAAATTTCCTTTTTCATTTTTTCAAACCCCCTATAAAATTCAAAAGAAATGTTTTTTAACCCCCCGTTGATAAATAAAGTATAGCATATTTGTAAAAAAATGTCAAATTTAAGACTTTTACTTGATAAATGTTGACTTTATTTTTTGACATTACCATCATAATCATCTAAAAATGATGTATACTTGCCATCTTTTTTATAACCTAAAATACAATTCATGTTAATATTATTTAAAGCAGTAAAAATATTATTATCAATATTCTTACCCTCTTTTCTTAATTTTCTAATTAATATTTTCATTGCTTGTCTTCTTCCTACTTCACTATCATCATCTACTAAATCTGAGTCTAATACACAATTTTCAGTTAAAGGACAAGCACAATTAATAAATTCTAAATTATTATATTTCATCCATGCTTTAATAGAATATTCTTTGACTAAATAAAGAGGACGAATAAGTTCTAATCCTTTAAAATTATCACTATGAAGTTTAGGAAGCATTGTTTTTATCTCAGCACCATAAAACATTGATAAAAGAGTTGTTTCAATAACATCATCAAAATGATGACCTAAAGCAATTTTATTGCAGCCAAGTTCTTCGGCTTTACTATATAGATATCCCCTTCTCATTCTAGCACACAAATAACAAGGATTTTCGGGATTAAGTTTATTAGCAATGGCAAAAATATCACTATTAAATATTTCTAAAGGTATATTTAATATTTTAGCATTCTCTTCTATTTTATTTTTATTTTTTTCATTATATCCAGGATTCATGGTGACATAATGAACATCAAATTTAATATCACCATGTTTTTGTAATTCTTCAATACATTTAGCTAGCAAAAATGAATCTTTACCCCCACTTATACAAACCATAATATTATCATTTTCTTTAATTAATTGATAATCTTTTACGGCTTTAGTAAATAAACGATATATATCTTTTCTAAATTTTTTAATAATACTTCGCTCTATTTCTTGATATCTTTCCATATAAATTCCTCAATTTCAAAAAAGATTATAACACAAATAAGAGTTAAAGTATATTTTTTAACTTTTTTTATATATTATTACTAGGTGACTATTCATGAATTTAAAGAAAATGATTATTCTTAATGCTGTCTTAACATTTGCTCTTTGCTTTCTAACTCATTTTGTTTATACTTTACTTCCTAATCCTGTTTTTGCTATCTTTTTTCCTGTTAATGAAAGTATTTGGGAACATATGAAAATGCTTTATACTACAATTTTACTATATGGTATTATTGAATATTTAATTATCAAAAAATATAACTTATATCATAATAATTTTATGTTTAGTTTACTTATGAAATCTATTATAAGTATTCCGATTTATTTATTAATGTTTCTACCAATTTATCTTAATTTTGGGGAAAATATGATTGTTACTTTTATTATTTTATTTATTACCATTTTAATTGTTAATTATATCGGCTATAAAATACTTTCATTACATCCAATTAGTTATCAAAAAGAAATAAGTATCGCTTTTATCATTATAGTTTATATTTTGATGGGATTATTAACTTTTAAAGCTCCACATCGTGAAATATTTTTTGATACTGAAGATGAAAAATATGGTATTAATGATTATTTGATTAAAAAGTAAAATATATTGATTTTAAGAATTATTAGTGCTATTATCATTTTAGAAACAAGTTGTTTGCTAAACCGGTCTAAGCGTTGCTTATCAACCCTACCGGTCGCGACAACTTGTTTTAAATCGAATAATTGGTGAAACGGATGGACAATCGGAGTCCACTTCGAAGTATCTATTATTCGGTTTTTTATTTATTTTTAAATTTAAATCATAAAAAAGAAGACATCTGCCCTTTATGTCTTCCTAACTTATATCCATTTTAATATTAACTTAATTATTTTAAAGTGTCAATTATTGAACTAACAACATTTATGGTATTTATGGCATCATTTAATTTATCAGTTGGTCTTTCTTGATAAACTTTTTTCATTTCGTGCATAAATTCCTTATAATATTCTGGATCACGATTTAAATATTTAACATAATTAGTATTTTCTTCAAAATATCTTTTAAATTTTTTATCTTCTAATAATTTTTGTTGTAAAAAATATTCCATCTTAAT
>CANQDM010000078.1 GCA_947591505.1 uncultured Bacilli bacterium
TTAGTATTTTCTTCAAAATATCTTTTAAATTTTTTATCTTCTAATAATTTTTGTTGTAAAAAATATTCCATCTTAATCCTCAAAAAATTTATTTAAAGGACGAGGTGATAAAGGTCCTTTAATATTATTTACGGCATTGGTTGTACCTTTAGTAGTTAAATCTTCTACTACTCCTAAAGCCTTTTGGGCTGTATTAATATGTTTTTGAATTTCATCTAAATTAATATTTTTCATTATATCAGTAATTTTACCGGGATTTATAATATTGGATGTGGGAGTACTTGCTCTTTCATAAGGTTTCCAAGCATCTTCATCGGTACCATAAACATCATATATTTCATAGAATGATTGAAAGGTCATTTCTTTATTTTTAATATACTCAACTAGTTCCGGTTTACTACGAATAAATTCTTTAAACTCTTCTTTTTTACTCATTAAAAATCACCTAGTATATTTTATGTGATACTAGGTGATATTATTATAATTTAAAGTCTTTTGTAAAGTCTTCAAATGATACTTGTTTGCTTTCGTGCTTCTCTTCTTTTATCTCTTCAACTTCTCTTTTTTCTTCCTTTTGCATAGCAGTTTCAACTTTATATTTTAAAGCAAATTTATCAACATGACCTTTAGCAATACTACTACCATTACTTTGTAAATCCATAATAGGTATATCACTATTTTTAATTTCTTTTAATTCACTATCACTTTTAATAATGATATTATCTCTTGCTTCAGTTAAGAAAGCATTTACTATTTCATAAGTAACAGTTTTATTTTTCTTAATTAACATTGTTCCTTTTTTAGCACGAGTTAAAACTTTTAGATCACTTAATTTTATTCTTTTAGCAGTATTATTATTGGTAAAGATATCTAAGTATTCATCATCTTCATTTAAAGAAGATGCCCCGACTACTTCATCATCAGTAAGTTTTATGCCTTTTACACCACTGGCTTTAGGCCCAACAATCGGAATTTCTGCAGTGGCATATTTTAAATAATAACCATTTTTGGTAACCATTACGACATCACTACCACTTTTAGTAACTGTTACTAATTCATCATTATCTTTGAGTTTAATCGCTGTCATTGTTTTACTAAATCTAGTTACAACTAAATCATTCATATTAACTTGTTTTACCATGCCATTTTTCGTAAATAAAGTAAGATTTTCTTTTTTATCTAAAATGAATGATGCAATTATTTTTTCCTCTTCTTGTAATGGAACTAAATTACTAACATGTTTACCAAGTTCTTTCCATTTAGCCTCAAAAATTTTATGGACAGGAATAAATAAATAATTACCTAAATTTGTAAATAATACTAAATTATCTAAAGTAGTTGTTTCAAATAGATTAGCAATATAATCACCTGGTTTTAGTAAAGTTTCGCCATCAGAGGCGGCATAAGATTTAGCCGATACTCTCTTAACATAACCTTCATTAGTTACGACAACATTAACATTTTCTTTTTGAATCATACTTTGCATATCAATTTTAATTTCCGTAATTTCATCTTTAATTTCGGTTTTTCTTGGTACAGCATATTCTTTTTTAACTAATTTTAATTCTTTTTTCATAACATATTTTAAAGCTGTTTCATCATTTAAGATGGCATTTAAGCCTTCGATTAATTTCTTTAAACTTTCAAGTTCTTCTTCAAGAGCTACAACATCAGTATTAGTTAAACGATATAATTGTAAAGTAACAATAGCTTTAGCTTGTTCTTCGGTAAACTTAAATTCTTTAATTAAATTACTTTCCGCATCACTTTTATTTTTACTTTTTCTAATTACTTTAATAACTTCATCTAAGATAGAAATACATTTAATAAGACCTTCAACAATTTCTAATCTTTTTTCTTTCATTCTTAAATCAAATTTACATCTTCTTGTAATTACTTCTTTTTGATGTTCAATATAAGCATCAAGAATTGGAATTATCCCTAAAGTTTTAGGTACTCTATTTACAATAGCAACCATATTATAATTATAAGAAATTTGTAAATCGGTATTTTTAAGTAAATAATTTAAAACTAACTCACTATTGGCCCCACTTTTTAAATCAATAACAATTCTTAAGCCTTCTCTGTCTGATTCATCTCGAACTTCAGCCATACCATCAATTTTTTTATCAAGGCGTATTGATTCAATTTTGTTAACAAGTAAGGCTTTATTAACATCATAAGGAATTTCGGTAATAACAATTTTTTCTTTGCCTTTTTCTTTCGTAATTGTATATTTTGCTTTAACAACTACTCTTCCTTTACCAGTTTTAAAGGCATCTCTTATCCCATTTATGCCTTCAACAATACCACCAGTTGGAAAGTCTGGACCTTTTACGATATCTAAAATTGAATCCAAATAACAATTAGGTGAATCAATTCTTTTGATAGTAGCATCAATAATTTCCCCTAAATTATGAGGTGGAATATTGGTAGCATAACCAGCACTTATACCCATTGTGCCATTAACTAAAAGATTAGGAAATTTAGCAGGCAAAACAGTTGGCTCAAGTAGTCTATCATCAAAGTTTGGTGCCCATTCAACTGTGTCTTTTCCAAGGTCTCCTAAAAGTTCATTACTAATTTTAGCAAGTCTTGCTTCCGTATAACGATAAGCAGCGGCAGGATCGCCATCCATAGAACCATTGTTACCTTTCATATCAATTAAAGGCGCACTTTGTTTCCACCATTGACTCATACGAACCATGGCATCATAAACTGAAGAATCACCATGAGGGTGATATTTACCTAAAACATCACCAACAGTTGCAGCACTTTTGATATATTTTTTCTCATAAGTATTACCAGCATCATACATAGCGTATAAAATTCTTCTTTGTACGGGTTTAAGACCATCTCTAACATCAGGGATAGCTCGATCTTGAATTATTTCTTTCGCATAAGATGCAAATCTTTCACCCATTATTTCTTCTAGGGCATAATCTTCAATTCTTTTTAGTATATCTTCCATAATATCACCAATTATTCTACTCTAAAATTATCTTCCATGGTAAATACGATATTTTCTTCAATCCATTCTTTCCGTGGTTCAACTTTATCGCCCATTAAAATGTTAACTCTTTTTTCAGCAAGAGCAGCATCATAAATATTTACTCTAATTAAACTTCTCGTATCGGGATTCATTGTCGTATCCCAAAGTTCATCAGCATTCATTTCCCCTAAACCTTTATTACGTGAAATATCTGGTTTACCAGCATTTTCAGATACAATTTTAAATCTCTCTTCATCACTATAAGCATAGAAATGTTTTTTACCATAATCTATTTTATATAGAGGAGGTTTCGCGATATAAAGTTTACCAGCTTCAATTAAAGGACGCATAAAACGATAAAAGAAAGTTAAAAGAAGAATTTGAATATGTGATCCATCAACATCGGCATCGGTCATAATTATTACTTTATCATAATTAGAATCTTCAACCATAAATTCATTACCTAAACCAGCTCCAATAGTATGAATTATCGTATTAATCTCTTCATTTTTTAAAATTTCTGCTACACTAGTTTTCTCCGCATTAATAACTTTACCTCTTAAAGGTAATATAGCTTGGAACTTTCTATCTCTTCCACTTTTAGCAGAACCACCCGCAGAATCACCTTCAACTAGGAATAGTTCATTAATTTTACCATTTTTAGTAGTAGCCGGTGCTAATTTTCCTGATAAGTTTTTCTCAATTTTATTTTTACCTTTACCATTACGAGCATCTTCTCTTGCTTTTCGAGCCGCCTCTCTTGCTACTTTACTTTTAGTGGCTTTCTCCACAATATTTAACGCAATTTCTTTATTTTCTTCTAAGAAAAATCTAATATTATCATAAGTTATACTTTCGGTAATAGTTCTTGCTTCTGGTGTACCTAATTTACCTTTTGTTTGTCCTTCAAATTGTAATTTATCTTCCGGAATTTTTAAATTGATAACAACAGATAAACCTTCTCTTACATCACTACCATCAAAAGTACTATCTTTACCCTTTACTAGATTATTCATTTTAACATAATCATTGAATGCTTTTGTTATACCAGTTTTAAAACCAACTTCATGGGTACCACCATCAGTTGTTTTAACATTATTAACAAATGAAATAATATTTTCATTATAAGTATCGGTATATTGCATTGCTACATTTACTTCAATACCATTTTTACTACCAGTATAATTTAATACTTTATGTAATGTGTTTTTACCTTCATTAATATATTCAATAAAATTAGTTAAACCATCTTCATAATGATATTTAGCTGACTTATTATCATCTTCATCAATTACTTCAATTGTAACATTCGGAATTAAAAAGGCACTTTCTTGCATTCTTTCACATATAGTTGTATAAGAAAAAGCACAATTTTTAAATATATTATAATCAGGCCAAAAAGTAACAATAGTCCCTGTTTTATTAGTCTTACCAATTGTCTTTAATGGAGAATCTACTTTACCGCCATCCACAAAGCGAATATTAGAAATTACGCCATCACGATAAATGACAACATCCATCTTGGTACTTAGAGCATTTACAACAGATCCACCAACACCATGTAAACCTCCACTTACTTTATAGTTACCTTCTTCAAATTTACCACCAGCATGCAATACTGTATAAATAACCTCAGGCGCTGACTTACCACTTTCATGCATACCAATTGGAACACCACGACCATTATCCGCTACGGTAATGGAACCATCTTTATGTAAAACAATCTTAATTTGATTACCATAACCATTTATTATTTCATCAATAGAATTATCAACAATTTCCCATACTAAATGATGTAGTCCTCTTTTATCAGTACTACCAATATACATACCAGGTCTTTTTCTTACTGCTTCAAGGCCCTCTAATATTTTAATTGACGATGCATCATATTTTGCCATATCTTTATTCACCATTATCATTTTAACACAGGATTTACCTATGTTTCAACTTAACAAGACATTTTCTTGACGTTAAATTATCCAAGAAATTACTTCTATTTTATTTTATCAACTAATTTAGTTAATTTTTTGGCTTCATTACTATTTATCTTTACGTATTTTAAATAGCAGTCTGAACAAAGAGATACATATTCCACATTAGCGGCTTTTCCATCCTCAATAACAATTGTCGGCCCTATATCAGTAAATTTATCATTAACTTTACGAGCATTAAAGATGGCTTTCTTACCACAAGGGCAAATACTACTACTACCAATTTCCTCTACTATATCAGCCATAGCAAAAATTTGAGCTACTCCGCTACCAAAAACATCACCTTTAAAATTACTTTTTAATCCATAACATAAAACTGGAATGTTAATTAAATGAGCAATATGCCACAATTCCTTTATCTGATCTTCATTTAATAATTCTGCTTCATCCACTAATATTACTTTTGCTGTATAATAAAGTTTATATTTACTTTCGGTAAGTAGTGAATCATTTTCTTTTAATAATATATCTACTTTTCGCATCATTCCATTACGTGAAATAATACAATCTTTACCTTTAGTATCTTTTTTAGATTTTATAATAATTACTTTAAATCCCTTATCTTCATAACTATAAGCTGTTTGTAAAATATTAATTGTTTTGCCACCATTCATGGCACTATACTTAAAAACTAAATTTGCCATTTAAACCACCCTAACTATTTATTATTTGAAAAATTTACCTCCAAATATTGCATCTCTATTCAAAAACACTAATAAACTCAAACCAACAGCAACAATAATTATGGCAATAACATAACCAATTGCTCTTCTCCCTTTATTTCCTTCTTTAAGATTTTCTTTTTCTAATTCTTTTTTCATAACAAAATTTTTAAGATCTATTTTAAAATTTTCTTTAACATTTTCATCAATTTTATCTCTTGTTAAATTATAGCCGTTCTTTGAAAAATCGCCTTCTTCTAATATATCTAAAATTTTATTATTATAGTTTTCCGTATAACCAGATAGTTTAGCTACTACATTAAAAATAGCTAAATAATTTACTTTATTTCTTGTTTCTAGTTCTTTATAATCAGTATCCATATTATAAAATATTTCATAACTAACAACGTTATCAGTCACTGTAAAGCCATCAACAAATAAAGTTTTGCCATCTTTTTCTTGAGTAATATATAACATATCATTTTCTAAATTTACCTTATAATTAATTTTTTCATCTGCTACTTCTTTGTTATAAATCTTTTTATAACAATTATTTAATTCTGCCGGTAAATCTTTTGCCAAATCATCTATTACTGCTGCTTTAACAATTGATAAATCTAAAAATACCATTAAACTTATCAAAACATATTTAATAATTCTTTTCATTTATACCACCTTTATCTTTATTTATAGTATAAAACATTTTAAAAAAATTAACAACAAAAAAAACAATTATGCAGCTTTAAGGAGTGAAATTTTTTCGCAATCAACCAATTTGATATAATATAGAAAAGGTGGTTGATTAATTTGATGA
>CANQDM010000079.1 GCA_947591505.1 uncultured Bacilli bacterium
TTGGTGAAGTGGTTGAACACACATGCCTTTCACGCATGCATTCATGGGTTCAAATCCCGTACGGGTCACCAATTTTAGTGAACTACAAGCCCTAGCTTGTTTTTTTATTTTGTAAAAAAAGAGATTCTTTTAAAATCTCTTAATCAACATCAAATCTGGCAAGTATCTCTGCTGGTGTTTTTCTAATCGTATTAAATACTGGTAATAAACCAAATATTAAATTGAATATATAAACAAGTACTATACTAATTACATAAGTAAAGATATTTACCATAAATAGATTTTTGATAAATTCGATAGATGATACCGAATATAATATATAAGTCATAAATGATATACCTAATATACTCGCAATAGTTGTTATAGCCAGTATTTCGCCAGCAAACATTTTATAAATATCGCTTTTCTTTAAACCGACTGCTCTATATATTCCAACTTCTTTAATTCTGGATAAGAAAGATGATCTAATCATTAATATTATTTCAATTAATGATACACCTAAAATAATACCAGATAATATTAAAGTAGATATCATACTTTCTTTTTTTGTTTTTAAATAACTATCTTTAGCATAATTATAAGAATCTTTGATATTATATTTATTATTTTGCATAAAAGATAAAGCTTCTTCTTTATTTTTACTATAAATAGTTAAATTATTAGTATTATTTATTAAATCATATTTAATAGTATTACTATTAGTTAAATATGTATTATAAACTGTATCAGTTATATTTTCATAATATCCTACTACTTTTAATTTATGATTATTTATCTTCGTATCAATCTTTTTATTTAAAGGCATTTCATAACTTAAATTACTATTTACGATTATTTCATAATCATTACTAGAAAGTTTTCCTTTAGCAAGTTTGACATATTTATCTAAATATAAAGTATAATCACTATAATTATTTATATTCTCTATACCCATATCATCTTTATTATTATTCGCAATGATATTAATAAACATATCTTTATATGCATACATATTTGGTTCATTATTATCACTTATACCTACGATAGTAAGAGTTAAATTATTTTGTAAAGTAACTTCATGATTTAGATAATCATCTAACGAACTAAAACCAGCTTCGGTGGCATACATATTATTATCAATAAATTTAGTTAAAACCATTTTATCTATTACTATTTCTGAAGTTTCTTCGGGCATTCTCCCCATAATTAAACTATTTTGGTTTAAGGTATTGATATCAGATAAAGATGCACTAATATTACTATCAGAATATGATGTTTGTAAATATTTGTCATAATGAATTTTTAAATTAATTAAACTATTACTAGGTAAAATATAATCTATTAATTCATTATTTTCTAATGCTAAATAATCATCTACTTTAACTTTTTTAACTGGGGTTATTAAATAATCTTTATTAATGGTAATAAAATCTTCATCTTTAATATTTAAAGTAGCAAATATAGATGCGACTGAATAGAAAATAAACATCCCAGATAGAAAGAAACCACCAAGTAATATTTTCTTTAAAAACGGATAATTAATTACTTTTTTGAATCCATAAGGAATAAATGAGGCTAGATGAAAAATACTACTATAAGATGTTTTTAGGTTTTGATTATTTATCATATCCATATCAAAATCCAAATTATTTACTTTTGCTTGCTTAATTTTCTTATAATGATCATCAATTAATTCAATATGGGAATTATTTTCCACTACTTCCAGTTTTTCTTCCGTTTTACTATTTACATAGATATTACCATTTTTGAATACTATATTTATATCTAATGATTCATTATTATTACGATAGATATTAATATTTACATTATCTTTATTTATTTTTTTAATATCTTTAAAATCTTTTAAATAGATATGATTTTCTATTTCATAATCAAGAGATGAGACATCTTTATTATCATAAACATTAGTAATAGTGCCATCTTTAAGTTCTACTATTTTACTGGCATAAAATCTAGCAAGTTCTTCTTCATGAGTTACAAGTATTACTAAAGTATTTTGTGAGATACTTTTGATAATATTCATAATCTCTAAACTAACTCGACTATCTAAGTTACCAGTTGGTTCATCAGCAATAATAATTTTGGGATTTTTAACTAGAGCTCTTGCTATTCCTACTCTTTGTCTTTCCCCACCAGATAACATACTAGCTGGTCTATTTTTAAATCTCTTTAAACCTACTTTATCTAAAACATATAATACTCTTTTTTCTATTTCGGCTTTATCTTTAATGCCAATTAATTTTAAGGATAGTGAGACATTATCATAAACTGATAAATGATCTACTAATTTATAATCTTGAAATATATAACCAATGTTTAAATTTCTTATTTTATCAATTTTATAACTACTTTTCTTAGTTATTTTCATGCCATTAACATAAATATTACCACTAGCAACTTTATCTAGACCACCAATAGCATTTAAAAGAGTTGTCTTTCCACTTCCTGATGGACCTAAAAGAGCCACTAATCCAGTCTCAGGAAAAGTAATTGAGGCATTATTTATAACATGGATTTGATTTTTTCGATATCTATTAAAATATTTATTAACATTTTCTAACTTTATCATAATTAAATCCTTTCTCCATATGTTTTAATAATGGAATTTTGAAATATTTTTCTTCCGTATCTTAAAGACATTAATACAGATAAAATAATTAATATCAAGAATACTAGTAAATATTCTTCTATTCCTATATATTTAGTCATAGTTTGGAAATACTCAACATTAATAATATTTTTCTTAATTAAATAGATAAATAATAGAAATACACTATAAGTGAATATTGCTAAAGTAGATAGTTCACTCATTAAGATATTTACACACACTCTTTTTGTGCCTCCTAGAGTTCTTAGAGTTGTATAATAACTATTTCTTGACTTATAAATTATTTTCATAATAAAGTAAGTAATAAAGAATAATGTTAAAACTAGAATAACCATAACAATTAATCTAAATATTCGAAATATTTTTAGAGCTAGTTCAGTTTCACTACTTTTACTAAGTCTTAAACTTAAAGTATTGTAATTTAAATTATTTAAATCTTTTAAAGTATTATCTAAATCTTTTATTTCTTTAATATAAATACTTACTTGATAATTATTTTGATGAAATAAATTCTCATAATCTTCACTATTTAAATAAACTGTATATTCATCTTCATTATATTTAGTATCTAATAATTTTTTAATATTATCTTTATTATACAATTTAACTATTTTATAATCATGAGATTCATCTATATAAATATTCTTTGTATTAATAGTTAAAGTTTTATTTAAACAATTATTATTTTTACAATATCCATTAAGATTTTCATTTAAATAAACATTTCCTTTAGCTATCTTTTCACTAGGTACAGCATTTAAATATATTTCTTCATTATTTAGAAAATCGCCATTAATTTGATAACTTATTCTTAAATAATTTTTATTTAAATTATCTTCTATTTTATTAAGTAAATTATCAGTTAAAGAAAACTTAACACTATAATCATTTTCATTTTTATCATAGATAATACCCACTATTTTAAGATTATCTATAATTCTTGTATCATCTAAAGTAAATGTACTATTTAATATTTCATCTTGCATATCACTTAAATACCAATTATCAGGGTGTCCTATAATAACTATTTCGTTATCTTTATTTGGCATTCTTCCCACATCTACTTTAGTAATATTTTCTTTATAAATTCTACCATCAATATAAAGATTTTCATTATTGATATATAAAATTTGATCATTTATTAAATCGTTTTTAGTTATATAATCTATATTATTTAAATTATTTAATTTTTGATAATCTTCTTCCGTAAATGGTGTTTTATCCTTTTTGTTTAAAACTATTCTTTTATCAGAAGAGTCCTCAAAAAAATTATTAAAATTACTTAATTCTTCATATTCTGATATTTTAAAACCACCATAATTACTAATTAAAGTTATCGTTATAAGCATAAATATGATAAACATTAAAATAAATTTAACGGGAATGTTAAAAGCATTACGAATTCCTAGTCTAAGTTTACTTATAATTGTTATATCATTAACTTCTTTTTCTTTTATATCTTTATCTAAATTTACTTTATTTACTACTTTATTTTCTAAAATTTTACCATCATGCATTCTAATAAGTCTTGTGGCATACTTTTCTATTTCCGCTTTATTATGCGTAACTACTATAACTAATTTATCTTTAGATATTTCATGAAGTAACTTTAAAATACTAGCCGATGCTACACTATCTAAAGCACCAGTTGGTTCATCGGCGACAATTATCGGGGTATCATTAGCAAGGGCTCTTGCTATAGCTACTCTTTGCTTTTGTCCACCCGATAATTTAGATACATGGGTATTGCGATATTTTTTTAAACCTACTTTACTAATTAATTCATTGATATATTTTTTGACTTCTTTTTTATTTTTACCATTCATAAGCATAGCAAGTTCAATATTTTGATAAACAGTATAGCTATTAACTAAATTAAAGTTTTGAAAAATATTACTAACATATTTCCGGCGATATTCTAAATAATCATCTTCCGTATAATGACTAGTTTCTTCCCCATTAATAAACATTTCCCCATCTTCATAAGTATCAAGACCGGATAAAACATTTAAAAGAGTTGACTTACCAGATCCAGATTCACCTGTAATAACCACAAATTCACCTAAAAATAATTCTAGATTCACTTTACTAAAACCAGTCGCTATAACACCATCTTGATAATAATATTTTGAAACATCTTTTAACTTTAACATACTATACTCACCTTTCATAATTATATAGCAAATAAATAATTAATACTACTTCTCTTTGCTTAAAAATATATTTAAGTACAAATAATGTAAATATGCAATATATTCGACAAAACTTGTCAAAATAAGTGTCAAGTATTTAAAATGATAGATAAAACATTTTGCATTGTCTTCTATAACTTTCGTATTTACAATTAATTAATAAAAGCCATAACATTTGAAGTTTCAATTTGAAACTTCAAGTTTATTTCTTAAATTTTTAACATTTAGTATTTAAATTTGAGGTCGAAATTTTCGACCTCAAGCCGTTTATGTTTATTACAGTTTATATTGTATGAATCATTTTTGGTTTCAATTTGAAACCAACTATCCTAACTCTTTTTATTCCATTACAAATTTCAATGTTTATTTTTTAGTCACAAATTATGACCAAAAAATTTTAATTTAACATTCTAAGGTTTCATTTTGAAACCTTAGAGTTTTTATTTTATTAAGTAAAGCTGCTATTACTTCTTTATCTTCTAATTTATTAATAGAAAATGTTTTACTACCTATATGATTTATGGAAGTACCACAATGATATATTACTTTTTTATCTATTATGATATATCTATCGTGAAAAGTATTATTATATATTACTTTTAAATTATTATATTGTTTATTATATTTCTCGATATCTATTTCTTTTAATAAACAATTTTCTTTGCATATTATGGTTACTTTTACATTTATATTTCTTATCATATCTAACATATTTTTATCAGCATAATTATCTATTATGATTAATTTTTTCTTTGCTTCTTTTATAATATCTAATATCTTAGAGTATGCATCGTATATTTGCCCATTAAAATATATTTCATTACTTTTCTTTTTTTCTTCAAATTTATCAAATGATTTTTGTAATAATTTTATATCTTCTGTATTTTTTAATACTTGCCTATTAATAAATTTTTGCTCAATTAATTCATTTGAAATATATTTACGCATCAAAACAAATGCATCCATTATAGCAATGCTAGTATCTACTGCTACTTTAGTTTTTAATATTGTTGCCAACATTGCCACACCTTGTTCAGTAAAAACTCTTACCTTATATCTTCTTCCACCATGAGTATTAAACTTGAGGTCAAAAATTTTGACCTCAAGTCATTTTGTTCTTCCAATGTTATGAAAAACGAAAATCTTTCCGGAAATTTTTTAGGATTATTCCTTACTGCTTGATTAATCTCTTTTGTTCCATTTTTGCATTCATAAAGTACAGCCAAGTCACTATCCAGCATTACTTGTTTACCCCTAATTTCATAAATCATATTTGTTATGTTTTTGTCATTTACAATTAAACTGTTCATATCAATTCCCCCTATCTAGTTTAAATGTATATTAACTATACTACCACGAACATATATTTGTCAATGGTGATTTTAAAAAAGGAAGAATTAACTTAATAATTTTGCTAATTCTTCCTTTTCATTTTGTAATTTTTCTTGTTCCTTTTCAACTAAATCTTTTGGAGCTTTACTAACAAAATTTTGATTTGATAATAACCCTTCTCTTTTCTTAATTGAATTTTTTAACTCTTCAATTTGCTTTTCTTTTAAAAGTTCTTCTTCTTTACTAACTACTTTTTCATAATAGATAATTGCTTCATAATTTTTAGAATTTACTTTAAATTTAGTAA
>CANQDM010000080.1 GCA_947591505.1 uncultured Bacilli bacterium
TTTTTATTAACATTATCACTATAACTTTTTGTTTCAATTATATGAACATAACTAGAAGATAAAACAACAAAAAGAATTATAGCAGAAAATCTAATTGAATAATTAATAAATCTCTTCATTATATTCACCTTCTAACATTATATTATAACTAATTTAATATGACTTGTCAAAAAAAGATAACACTTGTTACCATGTTATCTTTTCATAATATTTTTTGTTAATTCTTCACATTATCTAGTTTTAATAGTTTTAATTACTTTTTCGCCATTTACATTAGTATTTTCTTCTTCTTGAATAGATTTTATTAACTCATCAGTATATTCAAATCTTTGTAATTCGCCATAATAGGCATTTAGGATATCACCAAGTGTCACATTACCAAGATTATATACTTGACTATTTCTATATTCATTTGTTATATCTATTCCATTACGTAAACAAAAAGCATTTAAATAGTTTATAAATTCTTTATAAACTATTTAGTTACCAAAAGAAATACAAAATTCATTAAAATACTTCATAAATCGCTCTATATGCTCACTGTTTTTTGAAACTTGTATTTCATAATCAAAAGTTTTTTGTTTTATGTCCTTATTATTTAAAACACTATTGGAATTATTCATACAATCTTTTATAAGTATAGGCAAAACATCTGTTATAAAATATTTATAATAATAATATGCCAGCGTTGTACTAACATTATAATTATTTCTATCAAATGCTTGTCGTTTTTCAAAATTCATCCATAACTTTCTTTTTTCTTCTTCTAATTTTGAAGAATCTTCCCCATTACTTTTAACTTCTTTATCTAAAGAGCCATATAAAGTATCGTTTTCTCCCATGATATTTTTTCCTTTCTTGATAGTTATCTATTATAGACCTAAATAATAAACAATTATAAATTTATATAATAATATTATCTAGATTTAATAGGTCTTATTAATTCATCATAATTAATATTGGTATTTTCTTCTTTTTGAATGTCCGCTACTAATTCGTCAGTATATTCTAATCTTTGTAATTCGGCATAATAAGCATTTAAGATATCACCAACAGTCATATTATCAAAATTATATACATGACTTTGTATATATGCATTTGATGTATCAATACCATTACCTATACCATTACGTAAGCAAAAAGCATCTAAGTATTCCATGAATACGTAATAAAATGCATGATCACCAAAAGAAATATGAAATACATTTGAATTTTTAAAAAACATCACTGTAGATCCAGTAAATCTACTGACTTCTAATTTATAATCAAATGGTTTTTGCTTTATGTCTTTAATATTTAAACTATAATTATTAGTACACTCTTTTATAAGCATAGGTAAAACTTCAGCTATGAAATATTTATAATAATAATATGCTTTTGTTGAACTAACATCATAATCATAACTATAAGACGCACTCCAATAATCTAAAATCTTATATAAAGTATTATTTTTTTTCATACTATTTCTTATTAATTCTTCACCATTTACATTAATATTTTCTTCTTCTTGAATAGATGCGATTAATTCATCAGTAAATTCTAATCTTTGTCTTTCGCCATAATAAGCATTTATAATATCACCAATTGTTAAATTATTAAAATAATATAAATGCCCATTTGCGTATTCATTTGATATATCTATACCATTACGTAAACCAAAAGCATTTAAGTATTCTATAAACTCTTTATAAATTGCATAATCATAAAGCCAAATAAACAACTCATTACCATTTTTTTGAAATAGTGTATCACCATTTGATTCATTAAAGACTTTTAAATCATAAACAAATTTTTTTTGTTTTGCTTCTTCCATAGTTAAAGCATGATTTTTTTTAATATGTTCTTTTATAAGCATAGGTAAAATTTTTGCTATAAAATGTTTATAATAGTAATAGGCTTTTATTTGCCCAACATTATATCTATATTTATCACTTATCTCGACTTCATGACATTGAGAATCAATTAACGCATTTCTTTTTTCTTCTTTTAAATTATTTGAATTTGCTACATTATCTTTTACTTTATTATTTAAAGCTTCATATAAATCTTCCATAAATACACTTCTTTCTGATATAGTTATCTATTATAAACTGCCCATAAAAAATAAGCAAGAACAAATTAATTCTTACTTATTTTATTAAACATACTATCTAAATTTTGATTAGTAATCTTTGCTAGTTCTTCTAAAGATATATTTTTTAAATCAGAAACAAATTTAGCAATATCTAAAATATGCGCTGGACTATTTTGTTTACCACGATATGGTTCTGGCGTAAGATAAGGACTATCAGTTTCTAAAACTAAAGATGATAAAGGTAATTCTTTAATGACATCTTTAATATTAGCATTTTTAAAAGTTATTACGCCATTAATACCTATTAAATAGCCCATTTTGATATATTCTCTAGCTGTTTCTAGTGAGCCACTGAAAGAATGAATTATACCTTTAACATGATATTTTTTTAAAGTAGTTAATGTATCTAAAGTTGCATCTCTACTATGAATTATAACTGGCATATTATATTTTTCAGCTAATTTTAATTGTATTTCTAATAATTTAATTTGTTCTTCTTTATTTTCTTTTGTGTAGTAATAATCTAGACCTATTTCACCAATAGCTATGATTTTTTTATTATTTAAATTATCTTCAATAAATTTTATATCTTCTTCTTGATATGTATCTACACTTTCTGGATGAATACCAATAGCACCATACATATTGGGATATTTGCTTGTAAGATTAATAACTTCAACATTAGATTTAGCATCACAACCATTATTAATAAAACGATTAACTTTATTAAGAGATGCTTCATTTATAACTTTAGCAATATCATCATAATATTCACTATATAAATGACAATGACTATCGGTAAACATTAATCTTCTTTAATCCTTTCAAATAAATTAGCAGGTTTTTCTAATCCTAATTCATATTTAGAAACTGGAGTGTATACATTATCAAAGTCACGATTATTAACTTTTAAACTTGTTAATATTTTATCAGCAGTTTCTGGTATAAATGGTTGTAAGAATAAGGCACATACTCTAATTGATTCAAGTAGATTATAAATAATTGTTTCTAATCTATTTTTATTGGCATCTTCTTTAGCTAATGCCCAAGGAGCAGTATCATCAATATATTTATTACATTTACGAAGAACATCAAAGATGCACTCTAAAGCTTCATTTATTTTAAGTTCATTCATTTTTTCAGAAACTAAAACTTGTAAATTTGATGTTGAACCTAATAAATCTTGATCAATGTCTTCTAATACATTTTGATTTGTCACATTACCTTCAAAATACTTAATGCCCATTTGAATAGTTCTACTCACCAAATTTCCTAAAATATTACATAAATCTGAATTGGTTCTGGTAATTAAGGATTTTTCTGAAAAGGTACCATCACTACCAAAAGGAACTTCACGAAGAGCAAAATAACGAACAGCATCAACGCCATAAGCATCAATATATTCCCTTGGATCTTTATAGTTTCCTAAACTTTTACTTATTTTACCACCATCAATTATTAGCCATCCATGACCAAAGACTTGTTTAGGTAACGGAAGATCTAAAGCCATTAAAATTGCTGGCCAAATAATTGTATGAAATCTAACTATTTCTTTACCAACTAAATGTAAGTCTGCTGGCCAATATTTTTTAAATTCTGGAGTAATATCAGGATAACCTAAACTAGTTATATAATTTGTTAGAGCATCAATCCAAACATAAATAACATGTTTTTCATCAAAAGTAACTGGAATACCCCACTTAAAAGATGTTCTTGATACACATAAATCTTCTAGCCCTGGTCTAATAAAATTATTTAACATTTCATTTTTTCTTGATACAGGTTGTATAAAATCAGAATGCGTTTCATAATATTCTTCTAATTTTTTTTGATATTTACTTAATTTAAAGAAATAGGCTTCTTCGGTAACAACACTAACCTCTCTACCACAATCTGGACATTTACCATCAGAAGCCTGAGTCTCTGTCCAAAAAGATTCACAAGGAACACAATAAAGACCTTTATATTCACCTTTATAGATATCACCTTGATCATATAATTTTTTAAATATTTCTTGGACCTTTTTAACATGAAAATCATCTGTTGTTCTAATAAAGAAGTCATAAGAAATATTTAGTCTATTCCATAAATCTTTAGCATTTTCAATTATTTTATCAACATATTCTTTTGGTGTAACTCCAGCCTCTTTCGCTTTATTTTCAATTTTTAAACCATGTTCGTCTGTACCAGTTTGAAAAAACACATCATATCCTGATAATCTTTTATATCTTGCTATAGCATCAGCAATAATTGTCGTATAACAATGACCAATATGAAATTCTGCACTAGGATAATATATTGGTGTAGTTATATAATATTTTTCTTTCATTTAACATTCCTCTTTTCTATTTGTACTACCAAGTCCACCTTGACGTTCAGTAGCAACCTCATCACCACAAGTTAAATATTTTAAAAATATTCCTTGGGCATAAGCTTCACCTTTTTTTACTTTAAACACTTTATCACCCTCATTTTGAAGTGATACATAAAAATGTCCTTCATTATCTTTATTATTATAAAAATCGCTATCAATAATTCCCACTTGATTAGTAGCTCTAACATTATATTTAAATCCCATACTACTACGAACCACAATGACAAGCATTTCATCACCTGGGAATTTTGCTTTATAACCAGTCGGTATCTTTTTTATTTCACCGGGATTTATTTCAAATTCTTCAATAGCAAGAAAATCATAACCAGCACTATGTTTAGTTTTTCTTACTGGTAATTTATATTCTTCATATAATTTTTTATCATCTTTAACATCTTTTTTAAACTCTTTAAAACTTATCTTTTCAAAACACCTTTCCATAGTACCTCCTTAAAATATATTCATTAAATCACTTATTTTTTTAATAGTTTGATATTTTTCTGATTTTTCATTAGTTTTCCATATTGCATTCATTCCCACTGAGATGGGAAACATAACATCTTTTTTTAAACTATCACCAACATAGACACATTCCTCTGGTTTATATTTTTTAAATATAATATCAAAGGTTTTTGGATTAGGTTTAAAATAGTTAATATCAGCCCCGATTACATCTTTAAAATATTTTAAAATGCCTGACTTTTCTAATCTAACCTTTTGACACTCCGTAAACCAATTAGTTATAACATATAAATCATATTTTTTACTCAAATATTCTATTGTTTTAATAATTCTTTCATCCTTTGAAATACAATAATCTAAATTAGTCATATATTTATCAACAAAATCTACAGTTAAATTAGTATGACATTTTTCATTAATAAAATTTACTAAGTCTTGTTTTTCTAGTTTTTCTTTAACTGCCTCATTTTCATCAATTGTATCAAATATTTTATGAACTTTCTCTAATGAATAGTCATGACCATCTTCTCTTAATGTTTTAACAATTGCATTAAAAAAATTATCTTGCCATTCAATTAAAGTATCATCAATATCAAATATTATCGCCTTCATAGCTATTCACCTTTCTCAAATAAAAAATTCATAAACAAAGGAGTAAAGGACGAAAAAAATTCCGCGGTACCACCTTTATTTATGAATTAAATCATACGCTTATTGGTTTTAACACACCTCTGTGATTTGACTCCTTTGTTCATACCTAATTATTTCCTTATGTTAATTTGCACCAAACATTAACTCTCTTTAATAATTTCATAATTATCATACAAATTCCACATCAATTAAATTTAGTTTAGCATAAGAATAAGTTTTATTCAATAAAAAAATTGTTCTACGTGCATTTTTAAAAGTTGCAATATGATATTAAAAATGCTATCATAATTAACAAATTAATGGAGGTAGTTATGTACTTTAATAATCCCTTTTATGCAAGTATTGATTTATATTTAAAAGAAATGCAGTCTTTTTTCGATAGGTTGTGTTAAACATAATGACTGATAAGTAGAAAGGTGATATAATAAATATGCCAAATAAAAATTGTGGAAAGGAA
>CANQDM010000081.1 GCA_947591505.1 uncultured Bacilli bacterium
CCACTTATGGCATAATGTAATTTATTTTGCACTATTTTAAAAAATGTGTATGCCTCTTCAGTTTTAGGATTATAATCAGATGATGTAGCAATAAACAAATCAGTTATTTTTTGATAAGTCATTCTTTCGCTTACTCTAATTGTTTTAATTCTTTCTAATAATTCATCAAAGTATTTGATGCCAAACTTATTGCCATTTATAAATCTCTCATCATTTAAAGCAAAACCTTTTATCATATATTCTTTAAGTATTTTAGTTGCCCATATTCTAAACTCAGTGGCTTTTTTCGAATTAACTCGATAACCAACGGCAATTATAGCATCAAGATTATAAATATCTGTAATATATGTTTTATTGTCCTCAGCAGTTATTTCCATTTTGGAAACAACTGATTCTTTCGATAATTCTTCACTTTCAAAAACATTTTTTAAATGTTTAGAAATTGCTGGTACTCCAACATCAAAAACTTTAGCCATTCCTTTTTGGGTAAGCCATAAAGTTTCATCTTTATAAATTGCATCAACAATAATATTTCCTTCTTTATTTTTATATATTAATAAATTATTTTGTTCTTCTAATTTATTCATTTTCTCATCTCCAATCTACATAGTTTTCAAAATAATTACTCTTATTAATTATACCTTAAAACATATAACAAAATAAAGACATTTGCTTTAAAATGTCTTTATTATTTCCATATTTTTAATAAATTAATACTTTAAATAAAGAATTATTTATTTAACTTTACCAATTTTATTAAAAGGATATATAACTATACCAACAGTACCTTCTATTTCTTCATGCTTAATTATACCTAAGGCTCTACTGTCAAGAGAAATAGCTCTATTATCACCCATTACAAAGTATTCATCTTCTCCAAGTTCTACTTCTCTAAAATCATTAGTTATACCATAAGCATACTTATCTTTTACTACTTTATCATTTATATATAATTTACCATCAGTATATCTAATAGTTTCCCCCGGTAGGCCAATAACTCTTTTAATTAAATTATCACCTTCGACAGTTTTATTTACAACTACAATATCAAATCTTTCGTAACTAGTATCATATTTTTTTAATATCATTACTTCATCACCCGCAAGAGTTGGCACCATACTTTCACCTTGAACTACTATAGGGGTAATAACAAAAGTTCTAATTACTAATACCACAAGAATAATAACTAAATAGGGAATTAATTCTTTAATTATTTTCATTCTAACATCTCCTCATAAATAAAAGAAATTAAGGTTAATTACCTTAATTTCTTTCCTTAACCTTATATTCTTTATTATACTTTTTACGCATTTCTTTAACAAAGTTAAGTTTGCTTCGTCTAACCATTCCTTTTTTAACAACAGTTATTTTGTCAATTGTTGGTGCATTAACTGGGAATACTCTAGTTACCCCAACACCACTTGAAGTCTTACGAACGGAAAAAGTTTCAGATACACTGCCACCTTTTTTAGCTACTACTAAGCCTTCAAAAGCTTGGATTCTTTCCTTTTTACCTTCTTTTACCCAAACATCAACACGAACTGTGTCTCCTACACGAAATTCAGGAATGTCTTTGCGTATATGACGGTCATTAATTTTATCTACTAAATTAGCCATCTTTTATACACTCCTTTCTAATAAATATATCTACTGTAATCATTAATTATTTTAAGCGGATTACATGCCTTTTGGGCTCGCTAGTAATTATAGCACAACTTTACCTTTATAGCAAATATTTTTTAACCTACAAAAAGTTGTGCCCAATAAGTACCATAAGTTGTTCCAGATAACTGAGCCATACCAATACCTATTTTACTAAAACGAGAATCAATCATATTAGCATAATGACCAGGAGAACTTTTCCAACCTTCTGATACTGCCTTAGGTGAAGAATAACCACCAGCTACATTTTCGCCGGCAGTATTTCCCTTAGAAATACCTAAATCAGTAAATATTGTAAACCAATCTTTGCCATTTGGCCTAGTATGTGACGCATTATCAGTATAAGCCATCTCTAATGCTCTAACGGTAGCTGCTATACTTAATTCACAATCTAACGTAAGTGATGATACACCTTTTTCACTACGATAAGTATTAACATAACCTAAAACTTCATTATATTTACTCCAATTACTATCAACTAATTTTGTTGCTTCTTCTTTTAAATCAGCAGCAGTTGCATTATAACCAGATTTATCCATACTTTTATAGGTAGATACTAATTTTTTATCTACTGTTCCATCACTATTTGTAGTAATTTGAAATTCTTTAACATTTAAAAATTTAACTCCATATTTAGTACTTGTTACTTCACTTTCTTCTGTTGTTTCAGTTTTTACTTTACTCTTTTCAGTATTTGCATTACTTGATGTAATTGTAGTATTACTATTATCTTTTACATTAGTATTCTTTTTAGTATCAGTATTTGTTTTGGTATCTGATTTAGTAGTTGTTTTAGTATCAGTTTTCTTTTCAACATCTTTTTCTTGTGTATTTTCTAATTCTTGTTCTTCTTTTAAAGTTTCTTCAGTCTCTTCATCATTAATTTCATTTTCATTATCTTTTTCTTCCATTTTAGTAGTTTTCTCTTCATTTTTAGCAATGTTATTTACATTATTATCATTTAATCTACTACTAACAACTTTTTGACCTACTAAAAAAGATAAACTAAAAACTAATAAGACAATACTAAAAATTAAAACAATTTTTCTTTTCATCTTTTATCATCCCCTAAACTAGTTAAGGCATACTTAATTTTATTCTAATTGTACCCTAACAATACCATTATATAAACAAACATACGTATCTGTCAATGAGATAATAAAAAAATTATCGACTTTTTGCTTTTCTTGGTACGATAATTTTTTCTTCTAATAAAAGTAAAGCTTTTATATATTTATTTAAAGTATTTTTAGATAAATATTTAGCATATTTAGTTAAAATTATATTTCTTAGTTCATCTATTTTATTTCTTACTAAAAATACATCACTATCAGTAGTATCACTACTATCATTTAAACTAGCTACTAAATATAATAAATGCTCATATTTTTTTTGTAAATTTTTATTAATTAAATTATTAGTAATTTCTTCATCATAAATAGTTATTTTAAGATTATCTCTTTGAATTTTAAAGCCATTTTCTTCTTTTAATTCAATTATTTTAAAATCATTTTTTACTTCTCTAATCTTCATAATTATTCTCCATTAAATCTGGTCTTTTTTCTTTAGTCTTTTTTATTTGTTCTAATCTTCTATATTCATCTATCTTTTGATGATTACCACTTAAAAGTATATCTGGTACTTTTAGTCCTCTAAAATCAGCAGGTTTAGTATAGGTTGGATAATCGAGTAAATTATCTGTAAATGAATCATCTTCATAAGAATCTTTTTTGATTACGCCATCAATTAGCCTTACCACAGAATCTGTTATCGCCATCGCCGGTATTTCGCCACCCGTTAAAATGTAATCACCAATACTAAGTTCTAAATCAACAAAATTTCTAATCCGTTCATCATAACCTTCATAATGACCACACACAATAATTAAATGTTTATATTTTTTTAAATCTTTTGCTATACTTTGTTTATAAACTTTACCTTGCGGACAAGTTAGAATAACTAGTGAATCATCATTCTTTAAATCTTCAATCGCTCTAACTACTGGTTCACACATTAAAACCATCCCAACACCTCCACCATATGGTGTATCATCAACTTGTTTATGTTTAAAAGGAGAATACTCTCTAAAATCAATGATATTAATTTCCACTAATTTATCATTGATTGCTCTTTTAATAATAGATTCTGATAAAAAGCCATTAAACATATTCGGAAAAAGTGTCAATATATCTATTTTCATAATATTAAATCACTTCCTTTATTAGTATCTATTCTTTTATTTTTTAAATCAACATTTTTTATAAAATGAGAAATACAAGGTATAAAATAATCTTTATCTAGATGTACTTTTAATAGATAATATTCTTTAGTTTCGGTATAATCTATAACTTTACCGATATATTCATCTTCATCATAGACTTCTAAATCAATTAAATCACTTAATAAATATTCATTGTCTTCTAGTTTTAAATCACTTCTTTTGATATATATATCATTATCCTTATATTTTAAAACATCATTAATATTATTGTAACCCATCAAAGTTATTAATTCATATTCTTGATGATGACGATAAGTATTTACCACTTCTTTTATTTTATCTTTCCCAATATATACACAAAAATCTTTTTTAAATACTCTATCTTTAAATTCAAAATCACTTAAGACTTTAAGTTCACCTTTTATTCCAAAAGTATTAATTATTTTACCTACGAATACATAATCATTCATTATTTACCTCATACATTAAAATACTTGCAGATACTCCGGCATTTAAACTTTCACAATTACTACTCATATTTATATATACTTTTTCATCACACATATTAGATATTTCTTTGCTTACGCCACTTCCTTCATTACCGATAACAATGGCACATTTATCAAATTTTATCTCTCTAATATTTTTACCAGTTTTAACATCAGTTGTAATTTTGGTATAACTTTCATCTAAATTATTTAAAAACTTATTTATATCACATCTTATCACATTAATATTAAATAGCATTCCTTCCGATGCTCTTATTACTTTAGGATTATATAAATCAACGCAAGTTTCACTTAAAATAATGGAATCAAAATTAAACGCTACCGCACTTCTAATAATAGTACCTAAATTACCAGGATCTTGAATATTATCTAGAACTATTATATTACCTTGATATTCTCTTTCTGGTAAATGATTACATACTGCAATTACTTTAGCACTAGTAACTTGACTAGATAACACTTTCATAACTTTTTCATTAACATAATAAGTAGGTACTTCATAAGTTTTACTTTTATCTAAAGCAAATATTTCTTTTACCATTCCTTTTTTTAGTGCTTCATTTACTAAATGTTCATCTTCTACTAAAAACAATTTTTCTTGATCGCGATATTTCTTTTGTTTTAATTTTTGGTAAAATTTAATTTTTTCATTATTAGTACTAGTAATTTCCATTATCTTCACCACATCTTTAGTATACTAAAACATCATACTTTTGACAAGAAAAGAGCATAAATTTAATTGACACTAATAAATAGATAAGTTATTATTAATTTGAAGGTTAAGGGTAGTACACCTTCTTTTTTTGTTGGAAGATGTTAGAAAGGAGCCCATTTGACAACAAAGCAAATTCAAAAATCTACCCAAAACATTAAACAATATACTAATATAACTGATGCTGTAGTTGATTATGCTAATAATATAAAAGATAATTTTCATACTAATATTATTATCAAAACTAATAAAGAAGAAATAATTGACTACTCTAAAGAATTACAAACAGTTATTTTTAGATATGCTAAAAAAGAATTTCAACAAATTGGCAAAAAGATATTTAACAATAATAATGATATTATTTATGTTTCCAATGGAGATATTAAAGAAAGTATTGCCAAAACTGTAAGAAATTCAGAACAAAAGCAACTACTAAAAGAACATATAGCAATATTTTCTAATTTAGATAAAATAATAGAAACTGCTGAAAAAATTAATTTTGCTCCAGAAGTAAAGTCAAGAATTAAGTATCAAAGCTGGAATTATTATGCAACAGCAATAAAAATTAATAACATAAGATACATTACTGAAATTGATATAGTTATAAAAGAAAATAATGAAAAACATTTTAGAATTATGAGAATTTATAAACTAAATGATATTATAAATAAACAAAAAGCAGATTACTCAGACCGGTATGGTTGGTAATCAACTATTAGACCGGTTTATAGAATAATCTATTTCTGATAATGTCCGGTATATTTTAAATAAAAACGAGATACAACGACCGGCAGGGTTGATTATCAACTCGAAACCGGTTAAAGATGTATCTCGTTTCTATTAATGATATTATCATTATTAATTATTAAAGTCAATAGATTTTAGTTATAATGT
>CANQDM010000082.1 GCA_947591505.1 uncultured Bacilli bacterium
TTTCATTTTTATAGTATCCTTAAATATTATCTGTTTTTTGTAAATTTACGTATACTTTTTCAGCAGTCTCGAGTCAATAGAATTGCAATTGTTTTAAAAAAGATTTTGCAAAACAAAATCTTTATGCTTCTCCTTCTTCTAACATTTTTGTTATAAATAAACCATATCCAGTTATAGGATTATCTACTATGACATGGGTTACAACTCCAACAATTTTATCATTTTGCATTATTGGTGAACCACTCATACCTTGAATAACTCCTCCTGTTTTTTCCAAGAGTTTTTTATCTGTTATTTCAAATGTTATATTTTTAGTATCGCTTGTCTCATTGATTTTTTCAATATTAATTGTAAATTCTTCTACTTTTTCGCCATCTAATACAGTATATATAGTTGCTTTTCCTACTTTTACTTCTTCTGGTTTGCCAACTTTAACCAATTTTAAATTATCTAATCCTTTTTGATACTTACCAAAAATACCATGATTAGTATTTTTTAATATATCACCAAAGATAGTATTATAATAATATTTAGCATTTTTACTGCCAGCATAACCTGCTAATGATTTATCTATTGAGACAATAGTATTTCTAAATATATTACCAGTTTTTATTTCTACTAATCTTTTACTATTACTTTCTATTACTTCATGGCCTAGAGCACCATATATATTAGTACCTGGATCTATATAAGTAAGTGTACCAATACCTGTTATACTATCTTTAACATATAAACCAGTTTTATAAACATCATTTTCACTAACTAGTGGAAGTATTGTTTTACTTTCTTTATTATTTCTTTTATAAGTTATTTCTACTTTTCTATCTTCAACGTGTTTTTCAATTTCAGCAGTTAATTCTTCTAAAGTATTAACGTTTATTCCATTTACTTTCTTAATATAATCTCCTACTTTTAATTCTGGTGTACCTTTATTAAACCTACCATCTATTTGATAAAATCCAACAATTAAAACACCATCACAATTAATTTCTATGCCTAAAGTATTACCCCCTCGATAAATATAATTAGAATAAGCCCATACATTGATTGGCATTAATAAGATACTTAAAAACAATAAAAACTTCTTCATATTTAATCACCCTATCAATATTATTGTGGCTAATATTTAGGATAATAAAAAACCAATAATTGGTCTATGCCAAATATTGGTTATTTAAATAAATATTTAAGAAAATCTTTATTACGAGCTAGTATTTCTCTTAAATTTCTAAATATCTGTCCACCATAATTTACCAATTTTGCTGAGACTCCTACTGCATTTAAATTAAATTTTTGGGCAAGATATAATGAACGATACAAATGATATTCTTGGGTAATAATGATAACACTCTTATCTTGATATTTCTTTTGATAATTTTCCATACTTTCTGAGGTAGAAAAACCTTTGTTATCTCTTATAATTATATCTTTATTTATATTATGATTAAGCAAGTATTCTTCCATAACATCTACTTCACTATAACCATCACTATGATGACCACTAATGATAATATTATTAATTAAACCTTTATCATAAATTTCAATTACTTTATCTAACCGATCTCGAAGCATTAAGCTTGGAGTACCATCACTTTTAACACCACACCCTAAAACTAAACCATAATCATAATTTTTATTTATCTCATCTATATTAATAATTTTATTTTTTACTTTAAAAACAACATAAAAATTAATTATGAAAGGCATTATCATTAAACATAACAAAATAATAATAAATATTTTTAATTTTTTCATAATTCACCTAAAATAAGTATAACATAAGTAAATTTCTAATAAATATTATTAAGAAATATTTAAGGAGTAAATTGTCAATGATTTTACGAAATTTACTTTATGGGATGATTATTGGTATTGGTTTTATTATTCCAGGAGTATCTGGTGGTGTAATTGCTACTATCTTAGGAATATATGAAAAAGTTGTTGATAAACTATTAAATTTTTTTCATGATTTTAAAAATAATTTTAAATATTTAGCTCCTCTTTTTATTGGTGTATTTATTAGTGTTTTATTTTTAAGTAAAGTTATTTTATATCTACTTAATTATAAATTATTTTTTATTTCTTATGTTTTTATTGGTTTAATTTTAGGATGTATTCCTTTTCTAATTAAAGAGATAAAGGCAAAAACTAATAAAAATATATCGTATATTTATTTTATTTTATCTTTTACTTTAGGAATAATTCTTTTTATTATTGAAAATAATTTATCTACTATTGATAATAATCTTAATATATTTACAATGATTGTAGCTGGCATTTTATATGCCATAGGAAAAATAGTTCCTGGTATTAGTGGTGCATCACTTTTAATGTTAATTGGCGTTTATAAATATTTTTTAAGTATAATTGCCAATCCTTTAATGATAAATATATCTTTATTAATAAAATTTATTCCTTTTATTATTTCTTTTATAATAAGTGCTATCTTTATTTTAAAATTAATTAACTATTTACTAAGTAATTATTTCAGGGAAACTTATAGCGCTATTATTGGCTTTGTTATTTCATCAGTTTTGTTTATTTATCCTGATAGTTTTAATATCGGAAGTATTATTATTACATCTTTAGCCTTTATAATTTCTTATAATTTAAGCAAGTAAACATAAAAAACTAGCCATTATTTGACTAGTTTATTTGATACTAATTTCACCGTACTTTTACCATTTAAAACATTTTTACTCCATTCAAATGGTTTGTCATTATTTTTGGAATCTTTACTATGATTGACTTTACAAGGCTTGATACTAGTAAAGAATCCCTTAGGAAATTTAGTAGTTGTCTTTGTTTCTTTCATAATTACCCCTATCAATTAATTTTACACTTATATAAAACAAAAAAGATTTGGTATTAATGAATAAAAGAGTTTTTGTTATAAAGATTCTTCGAAATATTTCTATCATTTTAATGTTATTAATCTTTTTGTTAATACAAATCTTTTTGTGCAAGTTTCCTTGCCATACTTAATATAACATAGTATTAATGCTTTGACAAGTAAAGAAAAAAGCCACATCGTGACTTTTTTAAGGAACAATAAATTTAAATTAATTTATTTCATAATTAGAATTTATATTTATATTATCTTTTTAATGACTTTTTCTTTACATCTGAAATTGATTTCTTAAAATCTAATAATAGCATATTTTTTTCATCTTTTGATAAAGTATCAATAAGTGATTTATTTAATAATTGTACAAAATTTAATGGAATCTCGTTATCTTTACATTGTATTGGAATTAAAGACCAGAAAAATTTTCTTATACATTCAAGTGATTCATAATCAAAATTATTTGCCATTTTCAAAACTTCATTAAATCTTTTTTGTCTTATAGCATTTAATATAATAGTTGGGCCAGTTTTTAATGTTGCTAAATCAGCAATTACAATATTATAAACTTCATTTGTTCTGCTTTTTACAAGACTTGAAAATTCTTCTAATTCTTTTTCTGTATAAGAATATATTATTGGCGTTAATGGAAAATTTAGATTTATTAAATTATTAGTATCAGAAAGTAAACTAATTAAATAAAAGTTACTAGAATCATGTACCATTTTATTATAAGATGTAAACCAATACATTAAAGAATCTATTAATTCTTCTTGAGTTAAATTATTCCAGGGTTTTATAGAATTATTCATAAATGTTTTCACTTCCTTTTTTATAGTAAATTAATATAGCATTTTCTAAATAAATTGTCAATTAATCTCAAAAAAAGCCACATATAATGGCTTTTTTTAGGAACAATAAATTTAAATTAATTTGAGTAATACTTTCCAAGTTTTATTTTGTTTGGTAATCACCCCATCAACAACACAGCCATTATCTTTTTGAAAACTTTTAACAGCTTTCGTAAATTTAGGACCAGCAATACCATCAGATGCTCCTACTTCCGTATAACCAAGTGTATGTAAATATTCTTGTAAATATTTTACTACTTTATGTTTACGATTAGTTTTAGCGGAAACTGTTATTGTTTTTGATAAAGTCTCTGGACCTGGAATACCATCCACTTTAGCCCCTAAGGCATTTTGGATGTTTTTAACGAACTCTTTGAAATAATCGGCTTTGAAATTCTTTTCACCAAGGAGGTATGGAAGTGGATCTTGTGGCGTTTTTTTATTATCAGATACCGCAAAGTGTAAATGGGCACCATTACTATCACCTGTATTACCCATTCGACCTAGAACTTGCCCTTTTTTAACATTTTCATTTTTCTTAACTTTAATTGAATTTTTCTTCATATGAAGGTAACGAGAAATATAATTATTAGCATGCTGAATCTCGACATAATAACCAGCTGTTTTAGAATATGTACTAGTTATTACTTTACCATCATCTATTGCAATTACATCATCAATAGAGCGATTCTCCCCAATCATATCCATACCATTATGTGTTTTTCTGGTACCTCTCGTTTTATAATCACTTGTTAAATAATGTTTACCCTTTTTTAAAACTGGTTCTTTAACATCAATAAACTTAACACTCATAAAAAATCCCCTTCACTGATAAGATATGCGAAAAATCTTAAAGTGAATGGGCTAATTTAGACTAATTTAAGTAAAGCATAAACTAAGAAGGCCGCAAGTAAAAGATAAACAATAATACCATTAATATTCTCAGATACTTTACTTTTATATTTAAGACCAACAATCATAGTAGAAAGATATCCCCCAATTAAACCACCAATATGACAAGCATTATCAATCCCTGGTACAGTAAATCCAAATAAAAGGTTTAATATTATAATTGGTATTATTTGACTAGTTAGGGTATTTGATAAATAAAGACGATAATGGTAACCAAAATATAATAAAGATCCCATTAAGCCAAATAATGCTCCACTTGCACCAATTGAAATGGAATTAGCATAGAATACTATACTAAACAAACTTCCCATAGTGGCACTAAGTAAATAAATTACTAAGAATTTCCATTTACCAATGTAAGTTTCTACTTGACTTCCGATAATCCATAGTGAATACATATTAACTAGTAAATGTAATAGATTACCATGTAAGAAAGCAGAAGTTAATAAACGCCAGACTTGACCCCCTAAAACTAAAGAACGATTATTAGCCCCTAACAATATTAAAGCAACATTGAAATTATTATTTACAAGTAAAGTTGCTATATACATTGCAAAGCAAATTAACATTATTACTTTAGTTACAATAATAGGTTTTGGTTTAAAGATATCTTCATATTTATCATTTTCTCTTGCTGTTTTATTATTAATATCTTCCGTAGCATGAATAATATTCATTAAACTATCAGTTTTCGTAAAATTATTTTTTTCTATTTTTGGATATGATTTTTTAAGTAATTTATTTTTCTTTAAATCGTTTATATCCGAAATATTTACTGTACTTATTTTTTTATCTTCTTCATCTATTTTAACAATATTATTTAAATCTAAACAAATATTTAAAACATTCATCTTAAAAGATAAAGTTTTCTTTTTTATTTGTTTAATAACAAATTTCATTTTAAATAAATCAAAATTATATTGTTCATCATTATGGATATATTTAGAATTAATTCTCACTATTTTATAAGGTCCATCTAGATTTTCTAACCATATTTCATTTTGAGCACCTTGAACATTTATTGGTGTATAATTTTCTTCCGTAACAAAATAATGGACAAGACTCATAATTAGTTCATCTTTATTACTAACAATTGCGTTCATTTAATAAAAACTCCTTTCATATTATTTTACCCTTTTTCATAATATTAGTAAAGGGTGATAGCATGAATTTATATTTTTTAGTTTACATTGCCGTTATTATTTACATAACTATTCCAATTTGTAAAATAGTTTGGGAAGAAAAATTAGATAATGATTTAACATTTTTATTATGTACTAACTATATTTTAATATTTTTATTATC
>CANQDM010000083.1 GCA_947591505.1 uncultured Bacilli bacterium
TTACTCCTATTATCTGAAATAATTATAACATAAACATTTATAATTTTGTTATAATAATAATGGAATTTAAAAGGAGGTAGAAGATGAATAAAAATTATTTATTGCCAATAAGTATAATTATTCTAATTATTGTATCTTTTGCTTTCTTTAACAAAAGTATTAGTAATGCTACTTTGCAAAATGTTGTTGGTACTATTACATATAATGAAGGCAATAAATTAATTATTAAAGATGAGTTTGATAAAACACTTGAATTTAAAAATGATATAGTTAAAGATGAAGTCGGTACTAAAGTAGGTATTGATTGTGTTGGTGAAATAGATAAATTTAAAGAGAGTCAAGATTGCTCTATTGTTGATTATGAAGTAGTGGAAAAGAAAAAGGAAGAAAAAGCAGAAGAACAACCTAAAAAAGTAGAAAATGAAATACCAACGGAATACAATGATAATGGTATATTTAAAGAATATTACAAAGATGCTTATAATAAATTAAAAGAAATGACTATTGATGAAAAAATTAGTCAATTATTAATAGTTCATTACCCAGAAAGTAATCAATCAACTATTCAAAATCAATATCAATTTGGTGGCTTTATCTTCTTTGAAAAAGATTTTAAAGATAAAACTAAAAATGAAGTTATAAGTATGATTAATAATTTAAATAATGTTTCCAAAATAAAGATACTTACTGCAATTGATGAAGAAGGTGGCAAAGTATCAAGAATTAGTAGTAATAAAAATTTAGTAGATACACCATTTTTATCAAGTCAAGAATTATATCAAAAAGGTGGTTTTAATTTAATCAAAGAAGATGTAGTGAGAAAAAGTAGTATTTTAAATAGTTTAGGCCTTAATTTAAATTTAGCTCCAGTTGTAGATATTGCTAATCCATCTGATTATATTTATGGAAGAACTTTAGGTCAAAATGCTTTTTATACCAGTGTCTATGCTGAAGAAGTAATTAAATCTAGTAAAAATACGGGTGTATCTTATACTTTAAAACATTTTCCAGGTTATGGTAGTAATACTGATACCCATAAAACTGGTTCAGTAGATACTAAATCTTACGAAGATATTCTTAACAATGATTTAGTGCCATTTATTAAAGGTATTAATGCTGGGGCTGAAGCTATTATGAATAGTCATAATACTGTTATTAGTATTGATCCAAATAATCCAGTATCTTTATCTTCTAAAGCTCATGAAATACTTAGAAAAGATTTAAACTATACTGGTATTATTATAACCGATGATTTAAATATGAAAGCATTAGAAAGTATTGATAATATTGAAGTAAAAGCTATTAATGCCGGTAATGATTTACTTATTGTAGAAAATTATGAACAAGCATTTAATAATATTAAAAATGGTATCAATAATAAATTAGTTTCAGAAGAAACTATAAATAGAGTAGTATTTCGGATACTTGCTTGGAAATATTATAAAGGATTAATTAAGTAACATATTTTTCTAAATTAGCCGTAATATTTACTAGGTGATGTATTTGCAAAATAATTTTATTAAAAAAATATTTTATTTATTTTTTCCTCTTCTATGTGGTTCAATTATTGGTTTAATAATAGGTAACTTTATTGATTATCCAGAACTTGTTAAACCACCATTATCTCCTCCTGGTTGGTTATTTCCAATTATATGGTCTATTTTATATTTACTTATGGGAATATCTTATTATTTATATAAAGAAAATGGTAAAGATAATAAAAAAATAAATATTATATATTATATACAACTATGTTTAAATTTATTATGGTCAGTATTCTTCTTTATTCTAAAATGGCGTTTATTTACTGTTTATTATACAATTATTTTTACTTTAATAGTAATTTGGTTATTAATATTATTTTATAAAAACTATAAATTATCTTGTTATTTAAATATTCCTTACTTAATATGGTTATTATTTGCTACATACTTAACTATTGGCGTATTTATTTTAAACTAAAAGAGATTCAATTTTCTGAATCTTCTTTTTTTGTTTTTACTATCTTATTAACATTATTCGCGATATCATAAATACCACCCGTAAATAAACCAACACTAGTAATAGCTAAAGAAAAGTCTTTAGTAATGAAAAAATATATTAAAGATGAAACTATACCAACTACTAGATTTTGAATAGGTATAAGTTCATCTTTTATTTTAGGTAGTTTTTTAGCAATAATTCCCAAAACAAAAGTAACGATAAATGTTACAATCATAAATATATTATGTAACAAAATAAATCCCCTCCATAATATTTTATGAAAGGGAATTTTGCTTAACAATTATATTTATCTATCATTATCAGTAAAAATTAATAATAATCTAACTATTTCTAAAATAGATGTTAGAACACCAGCAACATAGGTAAGAGCTGCCGCCCCAAGCATTTTTGAAACATAACTATCTTCATTATTATCAATTAGTTTTAATCTTTTTAATTCAACTTTGGCTCTTTTACTAGCATCAAATTCAACTGGTAATGTAACAAGTTGGAAAAGTAAACCAATACTAATTAAACCAATACCAAAGATAAATATATCAAATTGAGTACTTAAAAAACCAATTAAAATAACAATCCAAGAAAATGATGAAACTAAATTTACAACTGGTACAAGTAAACTACGAAAACGCATAAACTTGTAACCAACTTTATCTTGAATAGCATGTCCACATTCATGGGCTGCAACAGATGCTGCCGCAATAGATTCACCATGAAATATATCATGAGATAATTTAATAACTTTTCTCGTTGGATCATAATGATCAGTTAAATTACCACCTGTTTCAACTATATAAATATCTTCTAAACCATTTGCATCTAATATTTTTCTAGCTACATCAAAACCAGTTACTTTTTTCTTATTATCTACCTTTTTATATTTACTAAAAGATGCACTAACATTAATTTGGGCAAATAATGGTACTAAAATAATTACTAAATACAAAACTATATTCATTACACTAGTATAACTATAATACATTTTATATCACCTCGTATATTGTTCCTTCTCTAGTATCTTTTATTATTATACCCATATTTTTAAGTTCATCTCTAATAGCATCAGCTTTAGCATAATCTTTATTGGCCTTAGCCTCATTTCTTTCCTCTATTTTTTGTTTAATATATTCTTCATCAACATTTTTTTCTTCTTTTTTCGTTAAATCCAAACCTAATACTTGATCAAAATCACTGATTAATTTAAATTTAGTTGCATCATTACTATTACTTTTTAAAACATCATAAACTATAGACAAGGCATTAGCAGTATTTAAATCATCCTCTAAAGATTCTTTAAATTTATTATTAAATTCAGCATAAATATTGTTATCAATTTCACCATCATTATTTAAAGATAAAATTTTACTTTTTAATTTTTTATAAGCATTTTCAGCACCATCTAAAGAATCATAAGAAAATGTTAGTTGTTTTCGATAATGGCTTTGTAAACACATAAAGCGATAACTTAAAGGATTATAACCTTTTTCTTTTAAAGTACTAACTGTTAAAACATCGCCTTTACTTTTACTCATCTTACCAGATTGGTCATTTAAATGTTCACCATGTACCCAGTAATTACACCATTTATGGCCTAAAAAACTTTCAGATTGAGCAATTTCATTAGTATGATGAGGGAAAATATTATCAACACCACCACAATGGATATCTAAATATTCTCCTAGATATTTAATACTTATCCCCGAACATTCAATATGCCAACCAGGGTAACCTACGCCAAAAGGACTATCCCATTTTAATTCTTGATCATCAAATTTACTTTTCGTAAACCATAAAACAAAGTCAGCTTTATTTTTCTTATTTTCATCAACTTCAACAGTATCTCTAACTCCACCAATTAAATCTTCTTCACCTTGGTTAGTTAAAACATAATATTTTTTAAGTTTAGATGTATCAAAATAAATATTACCACCAGCAGCATAAGCATAACCATCTTCGAGTAGTTTTTCAATTATTTTAATGTACTCATCAATATTACTAGTAGCAGGACTAACTATTTCGGGTTTTTTAATATTTAAATCTTCAAAATCTTTGAAAAAAGCATCAGTATAAAACTTAGCGATTTCTAAAACTGATTTATGCTCACTTTTAGCACTTTTAACCATTTTATCATCACCAGTATCAGCATCACTTGATAAATGACCAACATCAGTTATATTCATACATCTTTTAACTTTAAATCCAACATAATTTAAAGTTTTTTCTAAGATGTCTTCCATAATATATGTTCTTAAGTTACCTATATGAGCATAATGGTACACTGTTGGACCACATGTATACATCGTAACTTCATTATCATGCCAAGGTTTAAACTCCTCAATTTTTCTTGTTAAAGTATTATATAGTTCCATATACTCTCCTAACTAAGTCTTTCCAATACCTTTTCTCGACCTATTAAATAAATTTCATCAGGTAGTTCCGGTCCATGTTCTATACCACTTATTTTTATTCTAATTGGCATATATAAAAGCTTACCTTTAACTCCTGTTTTTTCTTTAACTATATTGATAACATTAGCAATTTCCTCTGTATTCCAATTATCTAATTTTGCTAGTTCTTCTTTATATGTTTTAATAACTAATGGAATACTTTCATCACTATTTAAAAATTCTTCGTTTTCTTTACTAATATTAATATCATCATTAAAGAAAATACCAACTAAATCATTTATTTCTTTACCATAAGATAAATGATCTTTATAAATAGTAAGTAATTTATTAACCCATTCTTCTGTTTTATCACTAACATCATAAGTTAAATATGGTCTTACAAATTTTAGATATTCTTCATCACTTAACATATTAATATATTTGTGATTAAACCATTGTAATTTTTTAATATCATAAGTAGCTGGTGATTTACTAATTCTATTAACATCAAAGTTCTTAATTAAATCATCCATACTATAAACTTCTTCATTAGTCGCAGGACTCCAGCCAAGTAATACTAAATAATTAACAATAGCACTAGGTAAATATCCTTCATTATACAGATCCATAAATGAAGCATCACCATTACGTTTAGATAGTTTATTACCATCACTACCTAAAACCATTGGGACATGGATATATGTTGGAGCTTCCCAACCAAATGCTTCATATAATAAATTATATTTCGGAGTTTGGGCTAAATATTCATTACCTCTGATAACATGAGTAATATGCATTAAATGATCATCAATAACATTAGCAAAATTATATGTAGGATAACCATCACTTTTTAGTAAAATTTGATCTTCTAAAACTTGATTTTCTACTCTTACATCACCATATACTACATCATGAACAACAGATACCCCAGTTTTAGGCATCTTTTGTCTAATAACATATTTTTCACCATTTTTAAGTTTTTCCTCTATTTCTTCTTTAGTTAAATGAGAACATCTGCCATCATACATAAAAGGTATTTTTTTCCGATCACAATATTCCCGCATTTCTTCTAAAGTTTCTTCTGTACAAAAACAATAATAGGCTTTACCCATTTCTACTAATTTTTCGGCATATTCTTTATAAATATTTATTCTTTCACTTTGAATATAAGGTCCATACTCACCTTCATTATTAGGCCCTTCATCTATTTTCATATTACACAAATCTAATGTATTATAAATAAAATCAATTGCTCCTTCTACTTTTCTATTTTGATCAGTATCTTCAATTCTAAGCAAAAATTCTCCTCCATCATGTTTAGCTACTAAATATTCAAAAATAGCAGTTCTTAAATTTCCAATATGCATAAATCC
>CANQDM010000084.1 GCA_947591505.1 uncultured Bacilli bacterium
ATATTGAAAATCTTATATTCAATGTCATTCCTTCTTTGTAATTCTACTTTACGTTAAATTTTTATGCGATTGCCTTAACATTTTCTTTATAGCACTTCGATATATTTCCTTAACCACTTTGAAATCTTTGTCAATAAAATTACATACTTTATCAATACAGACACCACTATTAACTTCCATTACTAATAAATTGCCATTTGAATTTATAATATCAACACTAACAAAACGAGTTCCAAGTATTTTAGTAACATCTAAAGCTAAAGATGTAATTTTATTTTCTAATAATTTATCTTTTATTAATTTAGCAGTTGCACCCCTACTTAAATTAAAACGCCAATCATATTCTAAAACTTCTCCTTCATTTAAAACATAATCATATTTTGTTAAATTCTTATTTTGAAAATAAAAGGGATTACTTTTAATTAATAAATCTTCAACACTATCTTTGCCATTACCTTTTACTACTAATTTATCTTTTTCATATACTAATTTTACTTCGTTATCTAAAATAACTACGCGATATTCATTCTTAATATCATAATAAGGGCATATACTAAGAGAAAAATATTTAGAAAATAACTTATTACTTACACTTATTAAATCATCTAAATTAGTTAAGTGATTTACATCAATTCCTTTACTACCATTATTAGGTTTTAAAACAATATCTTCATTATATTTATTAAAATATTCTTTTAATAATTCTGGTGTATTTTTTCCTAACTTATTATTTGGATTCCATACTATTTTATGCTCTATTATAGGAATATTATTATTTTTACATATTTCATATAAAGCATATTTATCATCAATAATTGAACCAATACTATGATCATTTAAAGGAAATTTACAACCCCAGATAAATTTAGTTACATTATTTTTAGTTAATTTTATTAAATAATCATTTGACATAATTTCTATTTTAATATCTTCTTCTTTACATATTTCTGCAATTATTTCCTTAAATTTCATTTTGAACTCCTTAATTAAACTTTTTTATTAGGTACCTGACATTTATTCTATCACAAAAATACTTGCCTGAATATACTATAATGTGAGGAGTGTTTTATTTTGAAAAAAAATATTTTATATGTTTTAGCGGGAATATTATTAGTGATAATTATTGGCTTAGTAGCTATTTTATTTATTAAAAATAGAGATGAAAAATTAGATACTAAAACTATTAAAGTATCAGAAGTAACTCATAGTATTTTCTATGCGCCATTTTATGTTGCCATAGAAAATGGCTATTTCAAAGATGCAGGTATTGATATCGATTTAATGCTTGTAAGTGGTAGTGATAATGTGGCAGCATCAGTTCTATCTGGTGATACAGAAGTTGGTCTTGCTGGTCCTGAGTCGGCTGCTTATGTTGCCTTAGGTGGTGAAAAAGATTACTTACAAGTTTTTAGTGGTCTTACTAAAAGAGACGGTCAATTTATGCTAGCAAGAAATGATAAGGAATTTGATTGGCATGATTTAGAAGGTAAAGAAATACTTATTGGAAGAAGAACTGGTATGCCTGGTTTAAGTTTTTTAAGAGCCCTAAAAAATCAAGGAATAGATGAAAATAAAGTTAAGATAAATGAATCAATTGAATTTGCAGAATTATCCGGAGCTTTTATTGGTGGCGAAGGAGACTATGTTAACTTATTTGAGCCTCTTGCATCAAAGTTAGAAGATAATGATAATGGCTATGTTGTAACTAGTGTTGGGGCAGCATCTGATGCTTTTCCTTATACAGCATTTTATGCGCGGAAAAGTTATATAGAAGAAAATAAAGAACTGCTAAAAGATTTTACTAAAGCTATTGCTAAAGGATTAGAATTTACTTTAGAAAATGATGGTGAAACAGTAGCTAAAGTAATTCAAAAACAATTTAGTGATACAAGTGTAGAAGATTTGGCTTTAATGATTGAAAGATATAAAGAGGCTGATGCTTGGCTTTCTACTCCACTTGTGGAAGAAGATTTTTATAATACCTTAATAGATTTACTAAAAGAAAATGATTTAATTAAAGAAGAAGTTTACTATAAAGATATGGTAAATAACTTATATGAATAACTTGTTAGAAATAAAAAATCTAACTAAAAATTATCATACTAAAGAAGGCGAAATAGAAGCCATTAAAGATTGCAATTTAAAAGTAAGTAAGGGAGAAATCATTGCTTTAGTCGGACCATCTGGATGTGGTAAATCTACTCTACTTTCGATAATTTCAGAGTTAGATAAAGATTATCAAGGTAAAGTTATAAAAAGTAATAATTTAAAAATTGCTTATATGCTTCAAAGTGATGCTTTATTCCCTTGGCTTACTATTTATGAAAATGCTATTTTAGGTTTAAAAGTACAAAAAATGTTAACCAAAGAAAATTTAGAATATGTTGATTATTTATTAAAATTTTATAATTTAGATGAATTTAAAAATAAATATCCGAAAAGTCTATCGGGTGGCATGAAACAAAGAGTGGCTTTAATTAGGACTCTTGCCTTAAAGCCTGATTTACTTTTACTAGACGAACCTTTTAGCGCCTTAGACCAACAAGCAAGACTAGTTATAAGTGATGATGTTTATAAAATAATTAAAAAAGAAAAAAAGGCAGTCATTTTAGTAACACATAATATTGAAGAAGCGATTACTTTTGCTGATCGGGTCATTGTTTTAACTAAAAGGCCATCTTATATTAAAAATATTGTAGAGATAAAAATGGATAATAATGATTCTATTTATGAAAGAAGAAAAGATAAAAATTATTTTAAATATTTTGATATTATATGGAAAGATCTAGATATATGAGTACAGAGCAAAAAAAATATTTAAAAAATTTAAAATTAACTAAATTAAAAATATTTTTATGTCAAAGTATAATTATTATATCTTTTTTAATATTATGGGAAGTTTTAGTAAATAAAGGTATTCTAAGTTCTTTTATCTATTCAAGTCCATCAAGAGTATTTAAAACTATCATCGAACTTATCAATAATAATAACTTTTTTATCCATATTTATATAACTTTAAAAGAAGTATTAATTGCCTTTATTCTAGGTATGTCTTTAGGTTTCGTTATTGCTTTAATTTTATATGAATTTAAATTTATATCTAAAGTAGTTGATCCATTTTTAACGATGCTTAATTCTCTACCTAAAGTAGCCCTTGGCCCTCTTATTATAATTATTGGCGGTGCTAATACCAAAAGTATCATTATTATGGCTTTACTTATCAATTTAATTGTTAGTATTATTTCTATTTATAATGGTTTTCAATGTACTGATGAATATCGTCTTAAATTAATGCAAACTATGAAATCATCAAGATGGCAAATACTTAGAATGTTAGTTATTCCTAGTAGCTATAGAACAATTATAGCATCAGGTAAATTATGCATAGCTCAAACCTTAATTGGTGTTATTATGGGTGAATTTTTAGTTAGTAAACAAGGTATAGGTTATTTAATTGTTTATGGTAAACAAGTCTTCAATTTAAATTATGTTATGACTGGTATTATTATACTGGCAATTATATCTTATCTTCTCTATAAATTAATAACTTTATTAGAAAAAAAATTATTAAAACATTTATAAAAGACAACCACGATTAGTTGTCTTTTTAAATTTTATTTTTCTGATTAAATAATTTTAATTTATTTTTGAACTTGTCGATTTTTTAGATTAGTTGAATTTTTGCACAGTTATGATTAATATTTTAAATTAATTTGCTATTCAATTTTAATTATTATTAATTTCTTTCAACTCAATATTCATAATTTCTAAATAGTCTTTTTCAGCTTTGGTTAAATGATTTTTCATATATTTATCATATTCTTCATGAGCTTTTTTTAAAGCTTTTTCATGAGAAATAGTTCCAGCACTAGTTAAAATATTTTTTTTAGTCATTTTCAAAAACGCATCTAATTCGTTAACCCAATCTTGCATTGTCATAATATGATGGCCCAAAGCATTTATTTCAGCTATATCTAAGTAAGCAGATACCATCCGATTTAAAATATTTAGTTCCTCTTCTGTTAAATAATTTTTGGCAATTTCAGTTTCTTCTCTTGTTGGTTTATCACCTTTAAAATTTGTAAGTCCAACATTTTCTTTATTAGAATCAACTCTATTATAAATAATTTCCGAAGCTGTATGGCCGTGTGTGGCATAGTGCATTTTGTTTTGAACAGTTTTAAAAAAATTTATTGATAACTTATTTTTAGGATCATAATCAATACTTGTTGCATATATATCCAACACTTTTCGCCAAAAAACTTTTTCACTACTTCTTATTTCTCTAATTCTTGCAAGTAATTCTTCAAAGTATGGACTTTCACCATTATTTTTTAAAAACTCATCATTTAATGTAAACCCCTTAATCATATATTCTTTTAAAATTTTTGTTGCCCAAATTCTAAAGTCAGTCGCTCTTTTTGAATTTATTCGGTAGCCAACTGCAATAATAGCATCTAAATTATAATGTATAATATTATATTTTTTACCATCATTTGCAGTTGTTAAGAATTTCTTAACAACTGATTTTTCATCTAGTTCACCACTATCAAAAATATTTTTCATATGTAATGAAATATTATTCTTCGTTGTATCAAACAATTTAGCAAGTTCATTTTGATTCATCCACATTGTATCATTAGTTAAAGTGGTATCAACTTTAACTATTCCATCGCTTGATGTATATATTACTATATTATTATTTGTCATATGTAGCTCCTCTCTTTATACTTATCAAAAAAATATTTACTAAATCATAAAGTTAATTCATTAAAAATGTATCATAATTAGCATCCATAAAGTAATGATAACATCTAAATCATGAAATTTGTATTATACTCTTTACCTCTTTAGCAGTTATTCGAATTTTTTGAATAACTGAATTTTTATTTAATTCATTATCAGTAAATATTGCATTAATATTTTTCACTTAAAATATAATTTCTATTAAAATTATAGCATTTCTTAGATAATATTTGAACATTAATTGCCAACTTTATAACTAATTATGGGTTAATTTCATTCTTATTTTGTTAAAGCGTCTTCTATAATTTCTCTTATTTCATAAATTCTTCTATTTAAAAATTCAGGATGTTCTTTTATCCATTTTTTATTTAACGGTGATGGATGAGGAAGAACAATTGCTAATTTGCCATTCCATATATTATTCTTAAAAACTAAATCTTCATAATTTTCGTTTGGGAAAAACTTTTTTGCTGCTTTGGCACCTATAAACACATATATTTCATTATTTAGTATTTTTAATTCTTTTTCTATCCATTTATTAAAACAACATTTTGGTGGCTGTTTATCATTACCATTTTTATCTTTTCCGGGGTAACAATGTGCTAGAGCACCAATAAAGAAATTATCTTGATTGTAAAAAACATCATCACTAATATGATACCATTCATATTTTAAAGTTTTTCCACTAATATCAGTAAATGGTTTCATACTATTATGTACATTATTTGAAGGTGCTTGGCTTATTTGAACTATCTTTGAATTTTGTTTCCCCCAAAATACTGGATGTGGTTCAAAGCCAAATTTTTCTTTACAATATTTACAATTTTCAATTTCTTTTTTTAATTCATTAAACATAGTAAACCTCATTTAAAATTTCTTACATTAATATATCATATTTCAAAAATTATATTAAAAAAAGAGCATATGCTCTAATTTTTACTAACTTGGAATAATTCAACATCAACAGATGTTTCTTGACCAAATAAATCAATGATAATATTAAGACG
>CANQDM010000085.1 GCA_947591505.1 uncultured Bacilli bacterium
TTCTTCTTCTTTACTAACTACTTTTTCATAATAGATAATTGCTTCATAATTTTTAGAATTTACTTTAAATTTAGTAATATCTAAATTGTTATCTACTAATCTCTCTTGTAATTTTAACATCTTGATAATTAAATCATTACCTGAATTTAATTTAACTTGATATGGATTACTAATATTATTTTCTTTTATTGTATTTCTAAAGTTTTTAATAAATTCAATTGTATCATCAATTAATAATTCTTCTTCCTTAAATATTTGTTTTTTATCATATACTGGGTAACTACTAATCATAATATTTTCCGCATCTTTAACTGGTAAATATTCATAAATAGCATCAGTAACATAAGGCATAAATGGATGTAACATTTTTAAAATACAAGTTAAGGTATATAAAAGGGTACTTTTAGTATTATCTTCATCGATACTAAATTTAGCCATTTCAATATAATTATCACAAAAATCATTCCAAATAAATGAGTATATTATGGCATTAACATTATTAAATTCGAATTTTTCCATATATTTAGTAACATCTTTAATTGTATGATTAAGTTTAGTTAAAATCCATTTATCAGCAGCATTTAAATTTTCTAATTTTATTTCTTTAACACTTTCAATATTCATTAAAACAAAACGAGAGGCATTCCATAACTTATTTATAAAATTCCAAGTTGATTTTAATCTATCTTCATCAAATCGTAAATCCATTCCAGGGGCAGTTGTCGTTGTCAAATAATATCTTAAGGCATCAGCCCCATATTTTTCGATCATATCCATTGGATCTACCCCATTACCTAAAGATTTACTCATTTTGCGTCCTAATTTATCTCTAATTAAACCATGAATTAAACAATGTTCAAAAGGTCTTTTATCCGTAAATTCTAAACTTTGGAAAGTCATCCTACATACCCAGAAGAAAATTATATCATAACCTGTAACTAAGGTATCCGTTGGAAAATAACGTTTATACAAATCATTCTCATCTGGCCAGCCCATTGTCGCAAATGGCCAAAGTGCTGAAGAAAACCAAGTATCTAGGACATCTTCATCTTGATGCCATCCATCACCCTTCGGTGCATCCATACCTACATAAACCTCATCATCCTTATACCACGCTGGTATTTGATGTCCCCACCAAAGTTGACGCGAAATACACCAATCATGACAATCACTCATCCAATTATTCATGATCTTTTCAAAGCGTGGTGGAATAAAGTTTACTTTATTATCTTTATCTTTTTGATTTTCGACTACTCTTTTTGCAAGTTTATCCATTTTAACAAACCATTGAAGAGAAAGATATGGCTCAACCATCGCATCAGTACGTTCAGAATGACCAACAGAATGCGTAATTTCTTCTATTTTAATAAGTAAGTCTTGCATCTTTAAATCATTTATTAGTTTTTCGCGACATGCAAAACGATCCATTCCGACATATGAAAGAGCATTTTCATTCATCGTGCCATCTTCATTTAAAACTTTAATACGTTCTAAATTATGTCTTAAGCCTACTTCAAAGTCATTTGGATCGTGCGCTGGCGTAATTTTAACAACACCAGTACCAAACTTTGGATCAGCATGTTCATCCCCGATTATCGGAATTAATTTGCCGACAATAGGTAAAATAACATTTTTACCAATTAAATCTTTATAACGCTCATCATCTGGATTAACCGCAACCGCAGTATCACCAAATAAAGTTTCTGGTCTCGTTGTCGCTACTTCTAAATAATCGTTAGAGCCTTCGATATAATATTTTAAATGATAAAAAGCACCCGGAACATCTTTATAAATAACTTCTTCATTAGATAAAGCAGTTTTGGCAACTGGATCCCAGTTAATTATTTTTTCACCACGATAAATTAAACCTTCTTCATATAATTTAACAAAGACATATCTGACAGCTTTAGCCATCCCTTCATCTAACGTAAATCTTTCTTTGGATAAATCAACTGATAGGCCTAATTTTGCCCATTGCTCATGAATAATACTTTTATGTTCATCTGTCCATTTAAAGCATTCTTTTAGGAATCCTTCTCTTCCTAGTTCATACTTATTTATTCCTGATTCTTTTAATCTGCCAACAACTTTAGCTTCCGTAGCAATTGCAGCATGATCTGTACCAGGAAGCCACAAACAATCATAACCTTGCATTCTTTTAAAACGAATTATAATATCTTGCAAAGCTGTATCCCAAGCATGACCTAAATGTAATTTACCAGTTACATTAGGAGGTGGTATAACTATTGCATATGGTTTTTTAGATGTATCACCACACGCAAAATAATTATTCTTAAGCCAACTTTCATATCTATCTTTTTCAATTAATCCATGATTATATTTTGTATCTAACATTTTTAACATCTCACTCTCTTTTTATTGTTACCATTTAATTTTTCGTAAACATAACTTTTTATTTCATTAAATAAATCCATATTATTTTCATCTACTTCTACATTAGCAAATAACATATCTAAATAACCTTTTTCTTGTAATAAATCTAAACTTTCTTGATAATTAAAATCATATATAAAGCCACAAAGAACTATGAAATTATCTGATTTTGTTTCTTGTGGTAATCTTCTTACTAATTTTTGATTTCTAAAATCATTTAAATAATTAGGTAATATTTTATCTTTTTGTAATACAAATGGTGATAATAAAGATGCTATATAGAATATATCAATTTTATCTATATCTCTCATTAAATCAACAAACATTTTAGTATAGTCATCGAAAACGGGAATATCATCTGTATGTTTATTATGAAAATAAATAGCATTTTTTATTATTTCATCATATTTCGCATTATCATTATATTCTCTAATATGTCCTTCATTAAACAAATATTTAACACCATAACCACCATGATCAATTTTAAAGTCTGAAAAGCTATTATTAGTCCGTACTTGATAAAATCTACCAATATCATGTAACAAAGCAATTTTTAATAATAGTTCTTTATCTTCTTCTAGTAAATTTAATTTATTAGCCAATTCTTTTGCTAATCCTACTACTCTATAAGTATGACTTATTTTCTTTAGTACTTTAGGATTATTTAAATCAAATTCTCCCACATACTTATTAAAATTTATTAAGGCTTTATCCATTTAATCACATCTTTCCAAGAAAAAAAGTGCTACCAAAGGGTGAGATAATCCCACGGTACCACCTTTATTTAAACTTTCAAATTATAACGCATTTCTGCTTTTATACTCCGCTAAGCAACAAATATATTATTTCTTATATTAGTTTGCACCAACCACTAACTCTCTTTATAATACTTTAATATATACCTCTTGCATCAACATATAAATTTCTTAACTATTTTAACAAATATCTTTTATTAATTCAAGTAATTTAATCTTCTTCTGTACTATTAGAATCTTGTACAGGTCCTACATTAGGATCAGTCACATCTTTTTTTACTTCAACGCCATCATAATCATATTTATATTCTTTATCAGCTATTCTTATAATAAAGTTATCAGCATTAAATGTTATTTGGAATTCATTATTTGTCACAGATATAGCATTATTTTTTAATATTCCACTTTTATCACCAGTATAACTGTAAACATCTAATTTTTTATTATTAATACCAACATAATAATTTTCAAATGTTTTTATATAATCAAATTCATTACTAATTTTATTAAATTTGCTATCATATAGACTATAAGAATTGTCAATATTTATTAATAAATAATAATTATTAGCTAAATCAATACTTTTATATTTAAATTCTACTTTACCACTTGCTTTTTCACTAGTAATTTCAATAACTCCTAAATTTCCCTTATTAGCACCTGTTGCACTTGTTGCTTTAATTAATAATGAATCAGTATATACTTGTTTTACTTCTTTATTTAAAGCTTTTGTATCAATAAACTCAATTTTATTATAAGTTCCTTTAGTCTTATTATTTTTTAAATCATATAAATATATTTTACCATCATTACTAGTATAATTATCATAAATAAATACATAATTACTATTATAAATACCACTAGTATTTTCACCTTCAGTATAAATATGACATTTATTTAAGCTAGGATCTTTATCAGTTAAATTGTTTTTATTAGTACATGTATATGTTCCTAATAAATCTTTTTTCTCTTCATCACGATAGAAGTATATTTTACCATCAAAGTAATTCATATAGGCAAGTGTAGCACTTACTTTACCTTCAACTAAATTTAAAGTTTGTGCTTTTTCACCAATAGTTATAGATATTTCATCATTGCTTACTGATACTTCATATGCTTTTTTAGTTTCAACTAATTTATTATCTTTATCATAAACATATTTTTTAACATAATCGGTATTATCTAATTTTATTCCTTCTTCATTTAGTTTATTTAATTCAATATCTCTTAAATATAATTTCTTTGAATTAACTAATGATATTAAATTACTATGTAAACCAATATAATCATAACCTGAAAGTAATTCTTGATTTTTATAATCATATAAGTTATATGAACTACCACTAGATGTAACTATATATTTTTTATTAACATTCATAATATTACTAGAAAATGCACTACTTAATTTTTTATCATTAGTATCTATAATATAATTTTTATCTTTATCTTTAGCTACTAAATAAGATAGTTCTGTATTAATAAGTCCTAAATTATCATAACTAGGTTTAATTAAATATTCATAGCCGGTATCTTTAATTTCTAGTAAGCCAAATTTGCTAGAATCATCTTCTACTACTACATAGTTATCTGTACCATATGTTTTGATAGTTTTTAATTCTAAATCACTTTCACCTTTTTTAATATCATAAATTACAATATTTTCGCCATCTTTAACAAAAACATATTTATCATGATATATTTGACTAGTTTTTTCTATTTCTTGATCATTTTCATCAACTGATATTATTCTTTCAAAAGTATCGGTTGAATAATCATTTTTAGCTACTAAACACTTTTCACTATCTTTATTCTTACATTCATAAGTACCTAATTCTTTTTCACTTTTATCTAAGAATATTAATTTACCATCTTCATAACGATAATTATCTTTTTCCACTACCACTGGTTCATCTTTAGGTTTATCATCTTCATTACCTTTACCAAAGAATACAAAATAAACTATTAAACCAATAATTAGTAATAAAACAATAACACTAGTGACAATGATAATTGTCTTTTGTTTTTTAGTTAATTCATCCCACTTATCTTTAATAGACTTCTTATTCTTTTTCGGTTTCTTTTCTTCATTTTTAACAGCATCTAAAATTTCAATATTAGCATCTTCTTTTTTAGCATTATCACTGTCTACTTCAATGATTTCATTTTCATAATCAAATTCGTTCATATATACACTCCTATATTCTAAAGTGATTATAGCATATTTTTTTTATTATGAAAAGTATATATTTAAATAGAAAAAGAGACTAATATAAGTCTCAATTATTCTTGAACATATAATATATCTTACCTTCGGACAGTTTTTAAATAAAGAACTTCCCGAACATTTTATTATGAAACTTAAAAAGGTGCTTATGTCTCT
>CANQDM010000086.1 GCA_947591505.1 uncultured Bacilli bacterium
ACATTACTATCTACTGTAACTGTATATTCATAAGTATATTCATTATATTTAAGTTCTAAATTACCATTTAATATTTTTAAATCTTTTAACATAAACATCACTATTTATTAGTTTAAAAGAATTTAAAATATTTATACCAATTTAACTAGTATTTCATTCATTATATATAATTTATTAGGATTAATTTTAATATAACCATCTTCATATATTAAATCTTTATTTTTTATTAAAGGAAGTATGGGAAACTGATCTTGAATATTTACTTGATACTTTTGATAAAATTCTTTTATATTTATACCTTTAAGTAATCTAAAGCCTAAAATTATTTCATAAGTCATAATATCTTCTTTAGAAAGAATTGCTTCAGAAAGTTTAGTATCTCCTTTTAAATAATTAGATAAGCTTCTAGTATTATCATAACGCACCCCCGAAATATATCCTGATGCCCCACACCCAAAGCCATAATATTCTAGATTTTGCCAATAAACTAAATTATGTTTTGATTCATAACCTTCTTTAGAGAAATTACTAATTTCATAATGATTATAATTATTCTTTTTTAAATATTTACAAATATATTCATACATTTCATAATCTAAATCTTCAGGAATACTTTTAACTTTTTTATAAGCAAGATAAGTATTATCTTCAATCATTAAACTATAAGTACTAATATGTTCAGGATTAAGTTTAATAAGTAATTTTAAATCATTTTTTAAAACAGTTAAAGTTTCACCTGGAATAGCATAAATTAAATCTAAATTAATATTATTAAATCCTTTATCTCTCATTAATTTAATTTTTTCTTCTACTTCTGTATATTTATGAAATCTTTTCATAAATAATAAATTTTCTTCATTAAATGATTCTATGCCAATACTTAAACGATTTACTTTATATCTATAGAGTAAATCAAGTAATCCTTCATTTATATCTTCAATATTACATTCAAAAGTAAATTCTTCTAAATAATCTTTATTGAAAATATTAGTAAGATTTAATAAATATTCAATTTGTCTTAAAGACATAGAACTAGGAGTACCTCCCCCAATATAGATAGTTTTTATTTTTTCACCCATATATTTATCTTTTATTTCTTCTTCCAATTTATGTAAATATAATTTAGCCCATTCTTCATTATATAAAACTTTACAAAAATCACAATAAGAACAAATTGATTTACAAAAAGGTATATGAATATATACTGATTTATTCATAATTACCCCGTTTATATTTATGAGAATTTTGATTATATTTTGCTAAATTAATAAGTTCTTTTTGTAAATCTATTTTATCCGCTATAAAAAATTTAACTGGATCAGCATATTTAGTTTTAGATATATTTAGAGGTTCTACTACATCAAATACTCGTAAAGCATATTTTATTTGATGATTTAATAATATTAATAATTGATCATTATTTAATATTTCTTGATGATAATCTAATAATAATTCAACATAATCAGCATCGTTAATATACATTAATAGTTCTTTTATTCTTGCTTTATCTTTATGTTGATATGCTTCATAATATTCAGAAATATAATTAATAAGTCTTTGATTAGCGACATCTTGAGGATAATTATCAAAAGTAAAAAGATATTGAAGTGCTTTTTGTAAATGAGGATTATATTTTTCTAAAGTTTGATATAACTCTTCGGCATCAATTCTTAATATCTCTGACAATTCTGGTAAATGAAGTCGAAAGGTAAGAATAAGCATGGCTAAAAATTGCCATTTTTCTTTACCTGAAAATAAATTTAAAACAACAGGTAAAAAACATAATTTTATATTTCGACTTTGATAAGCTAAAATATTTTCTATATCACTAATAATACAATTGGGCATTACATCTTGTATTAAAGCATTATCATGTAAAATATTTATTACAATTTCTTCAGGAATACCTGTAAACTTAGCAATTTCAAAAGGAGTAAGTTTATATTTTAAAAAATATTTTAAAACTATTTTAGCATTTTCTTGTAATCTTTTATTAATTCTTTCTTCATAATTACTTAACATTATCATCACTTCCTAATATACTTAAAAAGGCTTCACTTGGCACTTCTACTTTACCAACCATTTTCATACGCTTTTTACCTTCTTTTTGGGCTTCGAGTAGTTTTCTTTTACGAGTTATATCGCCACCATAACATTTGGCTAAAACATTTTTCTTCATAGCACTAACATTTTCTCTGGCAATAACCTTTGAACCAATGCTTGCTTGAATACTAACTTGAAACATTTGTCTTGGAATAACTTCTCGAAGTTTTTTGGTAATACTTCTGCCCTTTTCATAAGCAAAATCTTTATGGATAATACAAGATAAGGCATCAACTTTATCACCATTAAGTAAAATATCCATTTTAACTAAATTACTTTCTTTATAACCAATTAAATCATAGTCAAAAGATGCATAACCATTAGTTCTACTTTTAAGTTTATCATAAAAATCATAAACTATTTCCCCAAGAGGTATTTCATAGTGAATATTAACTCTTGTTTCATTAATATAATCCATCGATTTATAAATACCTCTTTTGTTTTGACATAATTCCATAATATTACCAATATAAGTAGATGGAGCAATTATATTGGTGTAAATATATGGCTCTTTAATCATACTTATTTTTTCCCGAGTTGGCATAGAGGCAGGATTATCTATAATTAATTTAGTATTATCAGTTAAATAACATTCATAAACAACCGTTGGACTTGTAACAATGATATCTAAATTAAATTCTCGCTCTAGTCTAGTTGTGATAATTTCGGAGTGTAGTAAACCTAGAAAGCCAACATGAAAGCCAAAACCTAAGGCCTCACTTGTAACTGGTTCAAAAGTAAGTGATGCATCATTTAATTTTAATTTTTCTAAAGCATCTTTTAATAATTCATATTTGTTGGCTTCAATGGGATAAATACCAGAATAAACCATTGGTTTCATTTTTTTATAACCTTCTAAAGGAGTGTCTGCTTCTCTTCCTATAACAGTTATGGTATCACCAACATGAACACTTGATATATCTTTAATAGAACCCGCTAGAAAACCTACTTCACCACTTTGCAAAGTATTTATTAACTCTTCTTTTGGAGTTTTTACACCTAGTTCCGTTACTTCAAATACTTTATTAGTAGCAAGCATTTTAATTTTATCTTTAACATTAATTACACCATCAACTACTTTGATTAAAAGAACGACTCCTTTATAGCTATCAAAATAAGAATCATAAATTAAAGCTCGGGTTGGTTTAGTAGTATCAACTTTAGGGGCAGGTATTCTCTCTACGACGGCATCAAGTAATTTATCAACACCTTCACCAGTTTTACCACTACATAAAATAATTTCATCTTCTCTAAATCCTAAAACACTCATTAATTCTTTTTTAACCTTTGGAATATCAGCATTAGGTAAATCTATTTTATTAATAACCGGAATTATCGTTAAATCATTTTCCATCGCTAAATATAAATTAGCAAGCGTTTGCGCTTCAATTCCTTGCGCCGCATCAACAACTAAAATTGCTCCTTCACAAGCCGCTAAACTTCTTGATACTTCATAAGAAAAATCGACATGTCCTGGGGTATCAATTAAATTTAAAATATATTCTTTGTTTTGATAAGAATATTTAAGTTTAACTGTATTAAGTTTTATTGTTATACCTCGTTCTCTTTCAATATCCATACTATCTAAAATTTGATCTTTCATTTCCCTTTTAGATACCGCATGGGTGAGCTCTAAAATACGATCAGCTAAAGTACTTTTACCATGATCGATATGAGCAATAATTGAAAAGTTACGAATATTTTCTCCACTCATTTGTAACACCATAGTTATAATAACATAAAATATATATTTTTCCTAGTAATAATAATGTCAAATGCATTTACATCATTTTGACAAATCTAAGAAAATATGGTATAATTTGATGAGTTTAAGGGGAAATTATTATGCGTTATGGATTAATGATGTGTATGCCTGGTAAATCTGAAGAAATTGCTGGTTACTCTAAAGTAGCTGGTTTTAGTGATTTAAATGAAAATGCCTTAACAGATATTATTAGATTTACAACTTCTTTTAAAAATCATAATGAATTATTAAATTTCTTAAAAGATACTAATTTATTACCAGAAAACTTACAAAAGGGGTATTTAAATATTGCTCTTTTTAAAAATCAAAGAGATGTTGTATTACTTCCCTATGGTATTCCATATGAATGTGATAAAAAATTCTATGATATTAATTATTTAAAATTTCATTTTTCTACTCATTTTCGTAATTTGAATTTTATGTATCACTTTATTTCTGAATTTTACAATTCTTTAAAAGATGTACCTATTTATCGAGAAGATTTAAGATGTATTAGAAATGGCGTTGAAGAATATAAAGATGATGGAATAGTAAATACTGAAGCTGTCTCAGCAATTGAAAGATTTGTTAAAATATATTGCACTAAGAAAAAAGCGGATGGCAAATATGTAATTAATTTTTTAAATATGCACAAACTAGTAATGTTTACTTCTCTTTATCGAAATAGACCTAGTGAACTTATAAATACCCCAAGTGATTTAGAAACAGTTAAAATGGAAATAAATCATTACCAAGAATTATTAGATAATGGTGATCTTACTTTAGAACAAAGAGAAATATATACTGATAAAATAAATGAGTTAGAAAGTGAACTTGAATTTTTAATTAACTTTTATCGAGGTGGTCGTAAATGAAATTACCTGATATAAAAATATTAGATGAAAAACATAAAATACTTAGAACTACTAGTAAAGAAGTAGAGTTTCCTCTATCTAAAGAAGATAAAAAAACAATTGAAGATATTACAACTTATCTTACTATGAGTCAAATAGAAAAATACTATACAAAATATGATTTAAGACCAGGTATGGGAATGGCTTTCATTCAACTAGGTATTCCGAAAAACATCTTTGTTATAGTTGAAGAAATTGATGAAGAAAAATTTAAAAATTATGTTATTATTAATCCTAAAATGGTCAGTCATAGTGAAGAACTTATATATGTTGGCGAAGGTGAAGGCTGTTTAAGCGTTAATCGTGAAGTTGAAGGAATTGTCCCAAGATATGCAAGAATGACTGTTACTTATCAAGATATCAATGGTAAAAAACATGAAATAAGAGTTAGAGAAGATATTTCAGTGGCTTTCCAACATGAAATGGATCATTTAAATGGTATCTTATTTGTTGATAAAATAGACAAAAAAAATCCATTTAAAGATAAAGATAAAATGCGTGAAATATAAAAAGCTAATAGATAAAATTTTAAATCTATTAGCTTTTTTATTTAACTTTTGTTTTTAATTTTTCAATTTCTTTTTCGGTAAGCCCAGTTATTTCTATGATGTCTTTAATGCTCATATTTCTTTTTAACATATTAATAGCAATATTCTCTTTTTCTTCTGCTATACCTTTAGTTATGCCTTCACTAATACCTTCATCTCTTGCTTCATGTATGTCTGATCTTCTTAACTTTTCTTGTTCTTCTTCATAACTTAA
>CANQDM010000087.1 GCA_947591505.1 uncultured Bacilli bacterium
AATCATAGTTGGCATTATGGACGTTATTACGGCGGTGTTCCTCTTTATAGTGGGTCTGAAGCATATGATGAAGAAAGGTTCTGGGATGATACAGTGGAGGCTCCAGTAGGCTTAATGTATTTATCCGATTATTATTTTGCCTATAAAACAACTTCTTTAGATGCTGGAGAACCGAGCAGTAGAGATAATGTAGTGAATAGCTGGATATATTTAGCCCATAATGAATCTACTCATCTAACTGACGGTGATGAGGGAGTGATTGGTTTAGATAATCAATTGCTTTGGGTTAATCTCCACAGGTCTGGCAATATTACAGGTACCAGTATGACATCTATCGCCATTAGGCCTTCTTTCTTCCTTTCATCGGGTATAACACTGACTGGAGACGGTTCTTTATCTAATCCTTTTAGAATACCTGGTGTTGATTGATAAAATTATCTTAATTAACAAAATTAAAAAATATAAAATGTAACTGGATTTTTCTACTTTTTTCTTATGCTTTTTTCTTATTAATTAAAAAGTCAAGTGCAACCATTAAGGAAAATGATGATGCAAAAATAAATATTGATGTAAAAATTTGAAAATCAAGAAAAAAGTAGGCAAAAATTTTCAAGCAAAAAAATTGGTAGCTTTTTAAAAATAAATTTTAATGAAAATTATGTGTCATAAAGTCTAAAAGTAAATGGTAAGCAAACATAATGATAAAAATTAAAAACAACTTTGAATAGAGTAATACCATTATTAAATAAGATATAACTCTTTTCTTAATATGTTTATCATTAATAAGATAAGAACTAGATTAATTCTTGTCTTTTTTTAATTATAATTGTAATAATTAATTATTTATTCTATAATATCATTTGCAAAGGAAGAAAATAATAAATGAAAAGTATAGATAGTAAGGATATAAATATAAAATTTTTAAGTAATTTAACTAAATATTCTAATGATACTATTTTTTCTATTCATAATAATTCAGAATCAGATGTTATTTATTTAAATAAAATTTGTTTGTTAATAATAAATTTAGAAAGAGAAAATAAAAAAATAGAATTATTTATTAATCTTAAATCTTTAAATAGAATAAAAAAACTTCTTAATTTACTTGATAAATATCCTTATGTTATGATTCATTATCTAGGATTTACTTTTACTTATTCCGAATTTGTTAAGTTTTATTATGATTTAAATAAATTTTTGAAACCTATTGATATGGCTAAAGAAAAATATAAATTATCTCCTTTAGAAGTATTTTTACTCGTATATGATAAAGTATGTAATTTTAAAGAATATCGTAGTTATCCAGATAAATATCCTACTTATAAAAAAGGTAATTTAAAATATTTATTTAATAATGAATATGCTGTATGTTCAGATTATAGTATTTTACTCGTAGCGTCTCTTTCTTATTTCGGTATATCTGCTCAAAATTTTTTGCTAACTTTAGAGCATTATCAAAATGATGAAGTAAAAAAAGAAGTTCATGCTAGAGTATTATTAAAATTAAAAGATGATCAATATGGAATAAATGGAATATATGTAAGTGATCCAACTTGGGATAAAAAATCTGCCTTTAGTCATGCTTTAATGACTCATCGCATGACTACTTTAGAAAATGATATAGAAAGACTTAATATTTATGATTTCTTTTTTGATGTAAAATCTATAGAAGAATTTAATAATAAAATAAATATTTTAATTAATAAAGGTTGTAGTAAAAATTATCTTTATAAAAGTTTTATGCAAATTATTTATCGAGTAGATTATGATTTTTATTTAGAACTTAAAAAGAAATATTCTAATATGAATGATTTATTATTTAATAATTTTATTATAGATATAGGTAATTATGTAATTAAATATTGTAATAAAGAAATACCTTTTAATGTTATTTATACAACTATTTTAAATGTTTATGGTGAAATTAATAATCTTGAAAAAGATAAATATCAAAGTAAATTAAAAGAATTAAAATTAAAAAATGAAATGGATTATTATAATTCTTTTTGTGATAATTGGCCATATGATATAAATCATCAAAAGAAGAGTTGACATTATTTGACATTTGCGCTATAATATTTCTCGTTTTAAGGGGGATTTGTAGTGATTACTTTAAAAGAATTAAGTTATGTTTCGGATTGGGCAAGAAAAACACCTTATCCAGGTATTAAATATGCCGAAGATGTTGCAGATAAATTATTTCAAGCTGTCGATAATTATAATAAAAATTATAAAGAAAAAGAGTATGATATTATTTTATCTGATGGTAGTCAATTTACTTTTGAAATAGCTTGTAAAAATTTATGCCATATGTTAGGAATAGATTTTAAAAATTTATCTAGTGATTATTTTAAAGCATTCCGAGAAAACGTTTTAGGAACGGATAATTTTAATGGTTCATATGGTTTTTTAAAATTATTATTAGAGCATATTGATGATGTTTTAAAATATGATTATGAACATGGTGCAGTATTTAATTATTATAAAATGATGGTTAAATGTTCTATTTTTGAAAAATTATCTAATTTTAGTGATTTTAACTTTGGTGTAATTAATTTTGATAAACCAACATTTGTGAAAAATTCTAATGGGTCTACTTTTCATAGTAATGCTGAAAAATTATTATATGTTCAAAGTAATGAACAAAATTGTCCATACTTTATGATGGGGATTTTAAAAGATAATATTGATAGAGAAGAAGTGCAAAGTAATTATGTAGTAGAAACACTATTTGCTCCAAGTAATGTTAGAAATATCTTTAATGGGCAAAAAGTAGCTATTCCAACGCAAATATTAATTATTGGTGATGCTATGCAAAAAATAGAGGCAACAACCAGAGAAAAGCTAGCACTAATTAATCAATATAAATCTATAGTAGCGGAATATGATATCCCAAATAATATTGATATATATGGTGATTACTTAGCGACTCTAACAAGAGAAGATAATGAAAGTGGAGTTCAATTAACGAGAAAAAGATAATAAGTTTTAATTGCTATAATTAAATATTTATAATATAATATAGAAGTATTTGAAAGAGGGAAATTAAATGAAAAATGTCCATGAAATTGAAATTAAATTAGAAGGCGAAAAATGGTCTAAATGTTTAGACAATGCTTTTAAAAAGAAAAACAAAGATGTTAAAATTGATGGTTTTAGAAAAGGAACTGCTCCTAAAGATATTTATATTAAAAAGTTTGGGATAGAAAGTTTATATCCAGATGCTGTTAATGAAGCAATTAATGTTGCTTATAAAGAAATACTTGATGAACATAAACTTACTCCTATTATTGAACCAGCTGTTGATGTAACTGGTATATCTGATGGTTCTGTAATATTTAAGTTTACTATTATTACTAAACCAGATGTTAAATTAAAAAGTTATAAAAATTTAGGAGTAAAAAGAGAAGTAGCAAAAGTATCTAAAGAAGAAGTTAACGATGAAATTGAACACTTAAGAGAACAACTTGCGGAAGTAGTTGTTAAAGAAAAAGGTGTCGTAGCTGAAAAAGATACAGTTGTAATTGATTTTGAAGGATTTGTTGATGGTAAATCTCTAGATGGTGGTAAGGGAGAAAACTATCCACTTGAAATTGGTTCACACACATTTATTCCTGGCTTTGAAGAAGGCTTAATTGGTAAAAAAGAAAACGAAGAAGTTGAATTAAAATTAAAATTCCCAGATAATTATGTGGAAGATTTAAAAGGTAAAGATGTTACTTTTAAAGTAAAAATTCATGAAATTAAAGCTAAAGTTTTACCAGAAGTTAATGAAGATTTCTTTAAAGATTTAGGCTTAGAAGATGTTAAAACTAAAGAAGAATTTGATAAAGAAGTAGAAAAAACTATTAAAGATAGAAAAGATGCTGATTTAGAAAATAAATTTATTGATGATTTACTAGAAGCATCAGCTAAAAATCTTGAAGTAGAAATTAATCCAGAAATTATAGATGAAGAAGTACATCGGATGATGGATGGTTATGCAAGAGAGTTAAAAAGTCAAGGTATTGATATGGAACAATACTTTAAGATAACTGGTACAACTCATGAAGATTTGCATAAACAATTAGAACCAGAAGCTATTAAGAGAATTAAATATCGTTATGTTATTGAAGAAATAGCCGAACAAGAAAAAATAGATTTCACGGAAAAAGCAGTTGAAGCTAAAGCCAAAGAAATGGCTGATAACTATGGCATCAAAGTAGAAGAATTAATTTCTGCTTATGGATCACTTGATATAGTTAAATATGATATGCGTATGCATAGAGCTTTAGAAATATTAAAAGAAAGTAATAAATAGAAGCACTAAACAAAGTGCTTTTTTTCATGTCTTTTTTTGACAACATTTGTCGAAAGTGTTGCAAAAGAAAAAATACTCTATATAATAAAGTACTTGTTACCGGTTACTAGCGCCGCTTTTACACAACTTTAGTAACATACAACTTGTTTTTAACAGGGGGTTTTGGTGAAAAAGGGGTGTGGGAGTTATGAGAAAAGATACAATGCTTATTATCGTAATAATTATACTAGCTCTAATTATATTAAAGTTAGTATGAAAAATAAAACGCTAACCTTTACGGTGTAGCGTCTGAAACTTCAGGTGCTACCTAACCGGTAACACTTTCTATTTATATTATAATATATTTTTTTAAATTTACAACCTTATTTTAAAAAATATTTTAATTTTTCATTTAACTATTTAATGTTGTCGATTTTTTTGTGAAAATACTACTTTTTTTGTTTACAAAAGAGGTAGTTTTAATTATAATAAGTTTTATTGTTGGAGGTGCAAATATGGATTACACACTACTTGTGATGATGCTTAAAGATTTAGTAATCTTACCTTTCCAAGAAATCAAAATAGAACTTAAAGATGAAATAAGTAAAAAGATAGTTAAAGTAAGCAATAAAAAATATAATAGTAGGGTATTAATTGTGTCTCCAGTAAGTCATGCGACTGACCCATCTATTGAAGATTTACCTCAAGTTGGAGTTATTGCTTTAATTAAAAATAAATTAGAACTTTCTAATGGTAATTTAAGACTTACTTTAAGAGGAGAAAAAAGAGTAAGAATCCTAAATTATGAATCATTTAGTAGTGATATAATTGATGCTGTTACGACGGATATAATACTTCCTAAATTAGATTCAGAAAAAGAGGAAGTAGTTAAAAATAAGTTAAAAGAAAATTTAACCGAATATATAAATTCTGCTCCCGATATTTCTAATAGTATTGTAAGAACAGTCTCAGAAAATGATGATTTAAACTTTTTAACTGACGCTATTACAACTTTTTTACCACTTAGTACGAAGAAGAAGCTCGAATATATGCAAGAGTTAAATAGTGAGAAAAGAGCCATTGCGTTAATTAAAGATATTAAACAAGAAATTAAATATATTGAGTTAGAAGAAAAAATAGATAATAAAGTAGAAGTAAGT
>CANQDM010000088.1 GCA_947591505.1 uncultured Bacilli bacterium
CTCATAACCGGGCGGTCGTAGGTTCGAGTCCTACGAGGTCCACCATTTTAAGTGCACCTGTGGCGGAACTGGTAGACGCGCTAGACTTAGGATCTAGTGGAAATATCCGTGGGGGTTCAAGTCCCTTCAGGTGCACCAAAATTTTGAATATGTCAAGGAAACTTGCATAGAATAAAAAAGGAAATACTTAACTATGTCAAGTTGAGTACTTACCTAACTAATTAGATTGAGTACTTAATCTTTCGAAGATTGAGTACTATTTTTTTGGCTAAAAATAGTATGCAAAATAAATTTTAAAATAATATTTATATTTTAATGGCTTTTTTATTTGCAAATAATAAAATTTATGCTATAACTTTATTAGAGAGTGTATAAATTTCAGAGGGTAGTGATAGTTATGCGTAAAATTCATAGAGAAATGATTCAAAAATATAAGATAGAGAGATTAGGCTTTGATTTTATGGGATATTCTTTCGAATCAATCCCGGCAGAACTTGATTTACATCATTTATTAGTTCCTAAATGTGAATGTAGTAAATTAGGCTATGGTAAAGGCTTTAAAAGATGGAATGTAGCTGTTTTAAATCGCTTGACATCTCATCCTTATTTACATATTATTGGGGTAATTGATCCTGATCGTTTTGATGCCATTACTAGTGAAATGATCGATATGAAAGTTAAAGGATTTCTTGATATGCAAAATATATTATATATAGATAGTATTTTAAATAGTTTTGAAAAAGAACATTGTGGTCGTTGGGAAAATGGTGTTCCTGTTGTTAAAGAAAAATATACGAGAAGGCTTTTACACAAATAAAAAGAAGCTAATATCCTTTAACTCCTTCAAGTGATTCATCTTGTTTAATGAATTCATCAACATCTATTTTGGTGAATTCTTTTTTTGTGTTTCTAACATATATTTCTTTAATGCCTGCATTAATAATCATTCTTTTACATAAGGCACATGGTCTGGCGTTTTCCACATATTTGCCATCTTCATAATTTTTGCCAACTAAATATAGAGTAGAATCAATCATATCTCTTCTAGCAGCTGATATAATTGCATTTTGTTCGGCATGAACACTCCGGCATAATTCGTATCTTTCACCCCTTGGAATATTTAATTTTTCTCGCATGCAATATTTTAAATCACAACAATTTTTTCTCCCTCTTGGTGCCCCAACATAACCTGTCGAAATTATTTCATCATTTTTAACAATAACTGCCCCAAAATTTCTTCTTAAACAAGTCCCTCTTTCTGATACTGCTTCCGCAATATCTAAATAATAATTAACTTTATCTATTCTCATAACATTACCTCTACTAAAATTATAGAAAAAATAATTAATTTTGTAAATGAAATTTTAAAATATATCCATACTAAAAATGATGTGGTATGGAAAGAAAGAGTTTATATTTAAAAATAGCTATTTTTATAATATTTTTACTGATTATTGTAAATATAGTAACTATTAGTATATTTAGTAAAAATAAAGAAGAACCTAATATAGATTTATGTTTTTATGAGAATGATAATAATTATGTTTTAGTCGAAAAAAACACTCTAGGTGAAAGTATAACTAGTTATTTATATAAAGATAGTCATGATAATTATTTAAGTAAAATATATGAATATGGAACGGAAAATGAACTTAAAATAGAAGATTTAATTAAGGAAGAAAAAATAGATACTTATAATAATAAAATAAATGAATTAATAAAGTTAAAGTATCCAAAATTTGTGGCAGATACTTTAATAAATAATGAAATAGATAAAAGTTATATTTTAAGAGATAATGAATTAGTAATCTATTTTAATAATGTCGAAACCAACCCACAAGTAGAAGAGCTTTTATATTTAAAAGTAAATTATAATGAGATAAAAGATTGTATTAATTTTACCGCTTCTTTAGATAAAGATTATCAAAATGAATCAGGATATGATTATACTAATGCTAAAAAATCTGTTGCTATTACTTTTGATGATAGTCCTAATAAAAATAAAACTGATCGTATTTTAGCATCACTCCAAGATAATCATTTTCATGCTACTTTTTTTATTGTTGGTGAAAGAGCAGTTTATAATAAAGACTTACTTATAAATATCAAAAATTCAGGTAATGAAATAGGTAGTCATACATATCACCATCAAAATATGAAAAAACTTAGTGATGAAGAGGTCATAAGTGATTTTCAAAATATGAATGAATTTTATCAAAGTATATTTAACGAAAATATGAATTTAATAAGGCCACCATATGGCTCTATAAATGAAAGTCAACAATCTTTACTTGATGCCTCTTACATATTATGGAGTCTAGATACTAATGATTGGCGTTATCGCAGTAGTGATTATTTAGTTAATTATGTAATTGATAATATTAAAGATGGTGATATTATTTTATTCCATGATGCTTATGATAGTAGTGCCTCTGCTATTGAAGAATTACTACCTATTTTATATAGTAAAGGTTATCAAGTAATGAGTGTATCAGAGTTATTTAAATTAAAAAATATTCCTTTAGAAAAAAATAAAATATATTATAATGTTCGTTAGAAGATAGCTAGATCGACATCACCAGCATTATCATCAAGTTCCGTATATAAAGATAGAGCACCACCCACTAAAAATACTAAAGTAGTAATTAATCTTTCCATCGCAATTCTTTGTCTACTCTCATCTTTACTTTTACTTAAATTTAAATCTTGAATGGCAATAATTACATAATAAATATAAATAAGTAGGGCAATTATTAAAAGAACAACATTTATTTTCCGACCACTTAAGCGGTCTTGTTTATTACCTTCATAAATATATTTTTCTTCAAAACTATTAGCAATAATCGCAAATGTGACAATAAAATAATATATATACCAAATAATGTCTTCTTCTTTTAATAATTTTAAATCACGTAAGTAATCCTTCATATTATTAATTGTATTAAAAAAGAAATAAATTATTTGGTAACTTATTTCTTTTTCTTGTTCTTTACTAGATAATCATTTAATTTAGTAATTCTTAATCTAAAACTTGCTATAATAAATACTAAAGATGCAATTACTAAAATAATACCAGTTATAATATCAAAGATAGATGTATTACTAATAAATAGATATATACTAAATAATATACCTAAAATACCTATAATAAGTAATCTAGTTAATCTTAATTTTAAATCTTTGCCTCCATCTGTCTTATAAAATTCTTCTTTTAATTTGTTTCTTTCATCTTTACTTAAAGAATAAACTTTTAAACGATACATTTTATCACCTAAATAAATATTAGCATTTATTTATCTTTCTTGCAATAATTTCCTAAAGCATATATAATTATCAAAGAAGGGATTATTATGATAATTAATTTAGATGAATTAAATTATAAAAATGTCATAGAGTTTAATGAAACTTTAAATGATTATGATGGCACTGATAAAAGAATATATGGGGTAAAAGATTTAAATATTAAAGGTTCTATTTCCGAAAATAGTAATGGTGATATTAGTTTAAATGCTAGTGTATCTGGTCAAATATTAATTGAAGATTCTATTTCTCTTGATAAAGTTTGGTATAAAATAAATACCAAAATAGAAGAAAATTTAGAAGATTTAGAGGAAAATTATGAAGGAAGTTATCAAAATAGTCAAAATACACTTGATTTAAAGCAAATTTTATGGCAAAATATTGTATTGGAAGTTCCCATTAGTTATACTACTGTAACTAATAAGAATCTTAAAGGTAATGGTTGGGAATTAGGAAGTGGAGAGAAATCACAAGATATTGATCCACGACTTCAAAAATTAGAAGATTTATTGAAAGGTGATGATTAGTTATGGCAGTTCCTTTTAGAAGAACAAGTAAAACTAAAAAGAATATGAGAAGAACTCACTTAAAAAAAGAAGTTGGCTCAGTTACTACTTGTCCAAAATGTGGTGCTCCTTTAAGACCACATAGAGCATGTACTAAATGTGGTAATTATAAAGGTTCAAACGTTTTAAAAGTTGAAGAAGAAAATTAATTAGTAACCAATTTGGTTGCTTTTTTTCATTAAAGGTGGGTTATATGCTAAAAGATTTTATTAAAATACTTTTTTTAAAGCCAGAAGAAAGTTTTAAAGAAATATTTGAATCAATTAATATATTAGAAAGCAAATCTAGTAATCTTTATTTTGCTTCTTTTAAGCATGCATCTTTAAATAATATGTTAAATTATGATAATGATATAAATAATTTACAAGAACAAGTTAATAAATTAAAAGAATTAATTAACAGTATATTAAAAGAAAATGAAAATATTAATATAAAAATAATTATTAATCTTTTAGGATCATCTTTTTTAACTTTAATATCTTTTGCTTTAATTATGACAAATTTACATTTTTTATTCACGATACTTTTATTTTTAATTAATTTCTTAGTGGCTTATCGTTTTGCTTATTTATCTGAATCATTTATGAAAGTAGCAGAAAAAGATAAAAGAAGTAGTAAGGTTGCTTTAAATGAATTACAAAGAATAGAAAATATTTTACAAAATACTAAAAGAAATATTTTAAAAAGTAGAGAAGATAAAAATAAATTAACTTATACAAAAGATATAGAATTATTTAATAAAGCGCAAGAAATATTAAATAATTATTTAGATAACAATATTATTTTACCTATGGATAGTAACACTATAATGTATTTAATAAAAATGCTTCAGAGTGATTTGAAAACTGATGAACAAGATTTAATGAAATTGTTAGAAATGGCAAAACAAAATAATCATACAATAACTTTAAAAAGAACTAAATAATTTCCAAGTGAGATTTTTTTGCGATTTTTATATAAAATTTATATAAAGAAAAAAGAAACCTCAGTTTCTCTTTCCCCCGTTGATAACGGAATTTAATTACATATTCATAATACCATATTTTAATATGCTTGTAAATATGTAACCATTATATTTATATGCTTTTTTTGGCAAAATTCTATATTTTTAGCATCTAAATATCAAAAACAATTATGAGTTACTTTTTGTCAAAAATATGTCAATTTACTATGAATGAAAAATAAATTGGGAATAAATATTTACTTTTAAAGTAGCTTATAGTACAATAGTGGTAGACAGTGGATAACTGTGGCAGAAAGTGGGTGATATAAATGTTCATGGGAGAATATCATCACAACATCGATGAAAAGGGTAGAATTGTCTTACCTGGTAAATTTAGAGAAGACAGAACAAAGATTGTAGTTACTAGGGGACTTGAAAAATGCCTTTATCTATATACGATGGAAGATTGGGAAAAAGTAGTTAATAAATTAAATGAATTACCTTTTACCAAAAAAGATGCCCGAACATTTATGAGATCATTTTTTGCCGGAGCCTCTGTATGCGAATTCGACAAAATGGGTCGAATCAATATTACCTCCCCG
>CANQDM010000089.1 GCA_947591505.1 uncultured Bacilli bacterium
AAAATAAAAGAAATTGAAAAAAAATTAGGCATAGATCAAAATAATAATATTAAAGAATACTATGATAAATTAAAAGAATTAAATTTACCTAGTAAAACTAATAATAAATTATTAGATGAAATTAAAAAATTAGAGAGTATGCCAAGTAATTCACCAGAGATATCAGTCATATTAAATTACTTAGATTGGGTCTTAAATTTACCTTGGCATACTCATAGTAAAGAAAATCTAAATGTTAAATCAGTTATAAGTGCTTTAAATAAAAGTCATTATGGTTTGTTTAATGTTAAAGATAGAATTGAAGATTATATCAATATTAAAAATATAAATCCAGAACTACCTAGTCCAATTATTTGTTTAGTGGGTCCTCCTGGTGTTGGTAAAACAACTATTACATCAAGTATTGCTAGTGCCCTAAACCGGGAATTTGCGAAAATTAGTGTCGGTGGCTTAAATGATTCAACGGAATTAATTGGATCTCGTCGTACTTATCTTGGTGCGCTTCCTGGCAAAATAATTCAAGCTATAAAAAAATGTCAAACCAATAATCCGGTTATCTTAATTGATGAAGTAGATAAAATGGTTAAAGATTATAAAGGAGATCCAGCTAGTACTCTACTTGATATTCTAGATAGTACGCAAAATAAAACTTTTGTTGATAATTATATTGAAGAGCCATTTGATTTAAGTAATGTCTTATTTATCTTAACTGCTAATAATGTATCAGATATTCCTTATACTTTGTATGATAGATTAGAAATAATCGAACTTTCTAGTTATACTGTATTTGAAAAAATTGATATAGCCAAAAAATATATTTTACCGAAAATATATGAAGACTTTAAAATGAAAAGAAAGTTAACTATTAAAGATAATACTTTAATATATTTAATTAATAATTATACGAAAGAAGCTGGCGTTAGAAATTTAGGTAGATTATTAAGAACTTTAGTTACGAAAATAATAACTGATAAAAAGGGCAGTTTCACAGTTACTAATAAAATGATTAATAAATACTTAAAAGACAAGCCAAGTGAAGATGATAATATTAAAATAAAAGAATCTGGGGTGGTAAATGCTCTTGCTTATACTTCTTTAGGGGGTAAAACTTTAAAAGTTGAGTGTTCTATCTATGAAGGTAAGGGAGATACAATTGTAACTGGTTCTTTAGGAGACGTCTTAAAAGAAAGTATTAAAGTTGCAACTTCTTATATCATGGAAAAGAAATATATTGATAGTGATATACTTAAAAATAAAACCATGCATATTCATTTATTTGATGGAGCTACGAAAAAAGAAGGACCTTCTTGTGGGGTAGCCATTACAACAGTAATTTTATCTAAAGTACTTAATAAAACTATACCTAGTGATATAGCATTTACTGGTGAAATTACGCTAAAAGGATATATCTTAAAAATAGGTGGTTTAAAAGAAAAATTAATCGCTGCTTATAATGATGGCATTAAAAAAGTGTATATACCTACATCTAATGAAAATGATTTAAAAGAATTACCTAAAGTAATATTAGATAATTTAGAAATCAAATTAGTAAATAATTATCAAACTATATATGAAGATTTATTTTTAAAATAATATAGCTTAAAAGTTATATTATTTTTTAAATTATCATAAATTTCTACTAGGAGATGATAAGATGTTTATTAAAATACCTTTTGAAAGTACATTAGATTTTAAAACAAATATTTATGAAATTACCAAGATGTCTTTAGAACATGATTACAATGTAAATGAAGGAGCAGTCTTAGGTAATTTCTATGTTACGGGTGAATATCGTAGTCATGAGGTATCAGTTAATAAAGAACCATTTAAATTTACTTTACCTTTTGAAGTAGAACTTAGGGATGATATTGATTTAGATACCCTAGAATTTAATATTGAAGATTTTTCTTATACGATTGAAGGAGAAAATAAATTAAAAGTAAATATTGAGTATTCTCTAGCAGCTGAAGAGAGAAAAGGCGAACTTATTGATACTGATGAAGATGTCTTTGAAGAAGTGCCAGATGAAGAATTACAAAGAGAAATGGATGAATTAGATGAACTAGTTAATAAAGAAGTGACTGAAGAGCCAAAAGAAGAAGAAACTACTGAAGAAATAGAAGAAGTAGAAGAACCAACAGAAGATGAAGAAAGAATTACTAAAGAACAAGAAAAAACTATTATGGAAACAATAACATCTAGTGATGATACTTTTGTAACCTATCATGTACATATGGTAAAAGAAAGTGAAACAATGGAAAGTATTGCCACAATGTATAGTATTCCTACTTCTTTATTACAAGAATATAATAATGTTGATACAATATCACTTGGCGATAAAATTTTAATACCTAAAGTTGATGAATAAAATAGAATCATTAAAATCACTTTATAAGCCATATCGTTATACAATTAGGGGTAATGCGACTATCTTAGAGACTACCAGTGGTAATTTTGTGGTTAAGAAAAAACCTAAAAATAAAGATTTAATTGGTATATTTAATTATTTAAAAATGCGTAATTTTAATGCTTTTCCCGAAATTTATGCTGATTCTAGAGATGATAATTATGTTTTTGAATATGTCGAAGATAATGGGGTAATAGATCCCTCTAAAAGTGAAGATTTAATATCACTAGTAGCTCTTCTTCATTCGAAAACTTCCTTTAATAAAGAAGTATCAGAAGAAACATATAAAGAAATCTATGAAAATATTAAAAATAATATTTTATATTTACAAGATTATTATTTAAAATATTATGATTTATTTATTAAAAGTATTTATATGTCACCATCAGAATATGAATTTGTTAGAAATTATAGCAAAATAAAAAGTGCTCTTGCTTTTTCCGAAAGAGAACTTGATGATTGGTATAGTTTAGTAAAAGAAAAAAAATCAGAAAGATTATCTCTAATTCATAATAATTTAAGTTTAGATCATTATATTAAAAGTGATAGAGATTATTTAATTAGTTGGGATCATGCTAAATTTGATACACCTATTTTAGATTTATTTAAACTTTATCAAAATAATTATTGGGAATTAGAGTTTTCTTCTATCTATAAAAGATATTTAGCAATTACTACTTTATCAGAACAAGAACAAAAATTATTTTTTATTCTTATTTCTTTAGTACCAGAAATTAAATTTACTGATAATGAATTTGAAACATGTAAAAATATGCGTAAAAAATTAGATTATGTTTATAAAACAGAAAGTTTTTTAAAACCATACTATACGACTGATACATAATACAAGTAAAATAATTTCAATGGTTAAAATAAAGATATTATATCTAAAGGGTAAAATAAAAGTAATAATAAGTTGATAAAAGATTAAGATACATAAACCAATAGCACAGAAGATATAAAAAGTAGGATTAGGGCGATAAGGCATATTTTCTTCACCTAGTATATTATATTAATAATTTAAAAAAAGAGTGCTTATCTCAAGCATTTCTTTTAATTTTGCAAAAAAATAGTTGCAAAACAAACGTTTGTGAGATATAATTCTATTAAGGTATCAGGGAGGTTAATATTATGAAACAAAACAAATTAGAAACAATTAGTAATCTATTTGAAAATAATGAGATTAGAAGTATTTGGGATAGTGAAAAAGAAGACTATTATTTTAGCGTGGTTGATGTTATTGGTGCTTTAACTGAAAGTGATGATCCATCTCATTATTGGCGAACTTTAAAATCTAGAATGATTAAAGAAGGAAATGAAGATATTATAAATTGTAATACTTTCAAATTAAAAACAAAAGATGGCACATTTTATAATATTGATATGTTAGATATAAAAGGAATATTTAGAATAATTGAGTATATTCCAACCTCTAAAGCAGAGCCGTACAAATTGTGGCTTGCTCATTTAGGTAGTGAAAGAATAAATGAGTTATTTAATCCGGAGATAGCTCTTATAAGAGCGATTAATTATTATTGTAAAAGAGGATATTCTGATAAATGGATTGAAGCCAAATTAAAAGAAATCATTAGTAAAGGAAATGAGAAATAAATAGATATTTGACAAAAGTTAAATTATTAACATATAATTTAGTTAAAGAGTTGATGGTATGAAAAAAATTAATTATTTATTATTTTCTTTAGTTTTATTACTTATGATGTTTGTACCCAAAAGTTATGCGGCATCTAATCCATATTCTAAATATCAAAATGTCCAAAATGTTAAGAGTGTAGCTTGTACTTGGGGAGCTTGGCAAGCAGCCTATGACAGAATGGGAGTAGCGCTTCCTAAATGGGGTAATGCCGTTAATTGGTATAATAAGGCTAAAGAAGCAGGTTATTCAGTTGGCACAGAATATAAACCAGAATCAATTGCAGTTTTTAAAGGTGCTTGGGGTTATGGTCATGTTGCTTATGTTATTGAAAAACATGATGAATGTGATGAATATACATGTGATACAGTTTTTACTACTATTGAAGGTGGTCAAATATTTGTTGAAGCTGATGTCAATGGTGAGGCATTATTAGATGAGAATGGTAATAAACATTATTATGCTGGTTATGAAGATGGTTATTGTAATCCTTGTAAAAAATATAATTTTACCATTAATGATAGTAATTTTATTGGTTATATCTATTTAGATAATGCTCCTAAAAATCCACCGGCTAGTACAAGTTCAAGTAATAATGCAACTAAAACAGAAATGAAAACAGAAGAAGTTAAAAAATCTAATAATAGTTATTTAAAAAGTTTAACTTTAAGTAATGGGGAAATAGAATTTCAAAAAGATACATTAAATTATTCTATAACTTTAGAAAATAAAATAGATAAATTAATAATTAAAGCAGAACCAGAAGATAGTAAAGCTAAAATTGATTTAAAAGAAGAATATCCCTTAGAAGTAGGAGAAAATAAAATATCTTTAGTAGTAACAGCAGAAGATAATACTACTAAAACTTATGAATTAACTGTTATAAGAGAAGAAGAAATAAAAGAAGAGAAGGAAGAAGTAGAGAAAGACAAAAAGAATAATAAAACAAGCATAAAAAATACTTTTAATAATCAAGAAATATATTTGTTTGGAGGCTTAATAGTATTGTTTATAATTACATTGATTGTTATTATAATAGCTATAAAAGCAAAAGAAAAAAATAATCAATCTAATAAGAAAAAATAAATATTTAAATACTAATTATTATCAATATAGTTAGTATTTTTTATTAAAATGTAAATTCGTTAAATGAAAAGTTAAATTCTCGTAATGTAAAAAACAAAGGATTAAAGAAGTAAATGCACGCAAAAATAAGCAACTTATAAAATTTTGAATTGAAAAATAATGTAAAATATAGTAATCTAATAAACATGAGCAGAGAAATTAAGTTTTT
>CANQDM010000090.1 GCA_947591505.1 uncultured Bacilli bacterium
TAGAACGTACTTCTAGTTAATGTATATTACTACTCGAAGAATTTTCCGAGTTTCCTATCAATCTGGAGCAGGTGATGGGAATCGAACCCACGTTAATAGCTTGGAAGGCTATAGTTCTACCATTAAACTACACCTGCGTATATTGCCATCCAAGCGCATCACAAATAAATAATAGCAAAAATTTATGACATTTGCAACTAAATTTGCTATAAAACTATAAAATTGTTATAATTATTTTAGTAGAAAAATAAATTATAGAGGGAATACTTATGGAAAATAAAAGAAAAAGATTTGGAAACAGAAAAGATGCCTGGCGTTGTCATGATATAAACGGCTTAAGTCAAATATTAATTGATTTAAAACCTAAGCGTTCTTTAGGAGAGCTATACATAAATCAAAAAGTTGATGTTACAAATTTAGTAAAATATATGAGTATTTTAAAAACTAAAGATGAAAAGATTACTTATTTTCATGCCTTTGCTACTGCTATTGGTAAAGTATTTTATAATAGACCACTTCTAAATAGATTTATTGCTAATAGACATGTTTATGAGCATAAAGATGTGACTCTATCATTTGTTATGAAAGCTGATTTTAATGATAAATCAGAAGAAGTAATGGTTATTTTACCAATATTAGAAGACGATACAATTTTTACAATTAGTAAAAAAGTTAGAGCTAAAGTTGAAAGTATTAGAAGTCATCAAGATACTAAGGAAGGTGCTAATTCAGCAATTCAAGTATTAGGTAAACTACCTAACATATTAAGAGTACCCATAGTAGGTTTATTTAAATGGTGTGATAAAAAAGGAATTTTACCAGCATTTTTAGTTAAAGATAATATTTATTATAGTAGTATAATTGTTTCTGATTTAGGTAATTTAAAGTGCAATGGCATATATCATAATGTAACTGATTTTGGTACTTGTTCTGGTCTTATTACGATAGGTGAAATAAAAGAAGAAATAATTGATGGTAAAAAGAAATATTATTGTGAATTTGGTATTACAATGGATGAGAGAATAGCAGATGGTTTTTACTTTATTAAATCAATTCATTTAATTGAATATATTTTAAATAATCCTTATCTTTTAGAAGAAAAAGCAAGTGAAATAGTAGAAATGAGTAGTAGTAATGAAAAAGAAAAAAGATAGTTATTTTGGTTATAAGTTAACTACTAGCTTTTTAAGATTTATAGGATCTATTTGGTTTAATACAAAAGTGATAGGTAAAGAAAATATACCAATAGAAGGAAGATGTATTCTGGCTGGTAATCACTTAAGCTATGTTGACGCTTATTTTTTGTTTAAAGCCACGAAAAGACCAATTCATTTTTTAGGTAAAATAGAACTTTTTCAAGGACCTTTTAAATGGTTTTTCCAAATGATGCATTTAATACCAGTTGATAGAAGTAAGAAAAATCCAGAAGCAATAAAAAAAGCAACTGAATTATTAGAAAAAGAAAAAGTAATTGGTATATTTCCAGAAGGAACTTTTCATAAGAAAACTCTTTTACTTCCTTTTAAACCAGGTGCGATTCATTTAGCAGAAGTAACTGGTGCGCCCATAATTCCTTTTGCAATAAAAAGTAATTTTAAATTTCGTTCAAAGTCTACCATTACTTTTGGAAAGCCTTTATATGTTGATAAAATAAATGCCGAAGATAAAGTAGAATATTTAGAAAATATCATTAAAAAAATGTTAGAAGATTAAAATTTTTCTAACACTTTTATTTTTTCATAAATAATGAAACTTTCATCATTAAAATTTTTATCCAATTCAATATAATTTTTCTTTATATCATTTTTATATTTTAGAAAATCTTTTATTCCTGTTGCCATAGTTTGGTTAAAATCTTTAAATTTCATTTTTTTATTATCAATTATTTCTATACTAGCTAAAATATTATAATTCTCATCTTTAAGTAAATATTTATGTCCAATAGTAGAATATATATCATCATTTTTAAAAAAAGGAGAATAATGAACTAAAAAGTCTTGCCCATTATCTATAATATTTTCAATTTTTTCTTTAGGAAAAATTAATTGATCATAATCTTTATATTTGGTATGTCGTTCATTATGACATCTAACTAGCATATCTTGATAATTTATTTTTTGTCCTTTTTTACTTAAATAGGTAATTTTAGCTTTATCAATTAAATTAATTTTATCTTTGGCTAATAATTTTTTGCATTTTTCTTCTATTGAATAATATTCTTTAGAATTTTTAAAATCTTTTAATTCAATAAATAATAAAAATTTTTGTAATTCATTAATATAATTTAATTCTTGCCTACTATAATTATTTTTAAATTCATCGGGAATATTAAATGATTCAGGGTAAAAGTATAAATCTTTTAATACACTATCAAAATCATGAGAATGATTTTGATAATCTTTATCTTTCTTATTATTGTCAATATAATAGTGATAAGTTAAACCAATTTTACAAATATCACCTATGGCATCTAGTAAAAATATATTACTATCATATCCACTTGTATTATCAATAAAATTCATATAATTTACCCATTCATATCTTTCTTGCTTTTTATTGTAAAATCTAAATGGTAAATTACATTCATCTAATTTGTGATATTTTCTATTTACTTTATAATTTAAATATTTATATTTTAATTCTCTTAGTTTATTCATTTATAATACCAACAATCTTACATAAAGCTTTTTACTATTTCAGCATCATCAAAATGGTGTTTAGTATGACCAATTATTTGATAATCTTCATGACCTTTACCTAATATAAGTAAAATATCTTCTTTATCTAGCATATTAATTCCTTTAGTAATAGCATCTTTTCTATCATAGATAATTTCATAATTAGTACTATGATTATCTTTTACAATATCATTCATAATTTTAACTGGATCTTCTGTTCTTGGATTATCATTAGTAAATATAACATAATCAGATAGAGTAGTAGCAATATTACCCATTATTGGTCTTTTTATTGGATCACGATCGCCACCACAACCAATGATGGTAATAATTCTATTTTTCTTTAAATCATTATAAGCTTTAATAACTTTTTCGACCGCATCTGGAGTATGGGCATAATCAACTACAGCATAACCATTTTTAACTTTATATGTTTCACACCTTCCTTTAGGAGGATAAATATCTTTCGTATTATTTATAATATCTTCTATTTTAAAACCAATACTATTTAAGATAGATAGACAAGTTAAATAATTATAAATGTTAAAAATACTGGTTAAATTAGTAGTAACTTGATATTTTTTGCTTTGATAAGAAAATTCTAAATCAGTATGATCAGGTAGAATAGTATAATTTTCTATTTTATAATCCCCATTTAGACCATAAGTTTGATAATTTTTAAAAGTTTTAAATTTTTCCGAAGATTTATCATCGCTATTTAAAAGCATTACTGCATCATCTTTTAAATAATTTAATATTTTTAATTTTTCATTTAAATAATTATCCATTGTTTTATGATAATCAAGATGATCTTCCGTTAGGTTAGTAAAAGCCCCCGCTACAAATTTAAGACCAGCAATTCGCTCAAAAGATAGAGCATGACTAGATACTTCCATAACTAAATATTCGACATCTTTATTTACGGCACCCATTAGTATTTTATATAAATTTAAAATGTCAGGAGTAGTATTATTAACAGGGATAAATTCATCTTGATGATAATAACCAATTGTTCCTAGATAAGCGGCATTCTTACCTAACTTATTTAGCATTTGATAAGTAAGATAACAACTAGTAGTTTTACCATTAGTACCAGTAATACCAATTATTTTTAACTTATTTATTTCGTTACTATATTCATCTACTAGGTGTTTTTTTAAATATTCTTCACTGCTATCTACTTTTTCATAAGGCACAGTTAATTGTAAATCTTTTTCCCCAACAACTTTACTAGCGCCATTTTTTATCGCATCATCGATATAATCGTGACCATCAACAGTATGGCCTTTAATTGCTACAAATATTTGTCCTTCTTGGACTAATTTTGAATTTGTTTCATATTTTAACATTTAAACCACTTCCTAAATTAATTATATTAAATAATTTTAAAATTACAATTTAAGTATATCATATATTTTAAATAGAATAGAAATAAAATGTATGTTATAATTATTTCAAGGTGATTTGTATGAGCAAAATTATATTAACTGGCGATAGACCAACGGGAAGACTTCATTTAGGCCATTATGTAGGCTCCCTAAAAAATAGAGTTAATTTGCAAAATAGTGGTGAATATGATGAAATATATTTAATGATAGCGGATGCTCAAGCTCTAACTGATAATTTTGCTAATCCGAAAAAAGTTAGAGACAATGTGATGGAGTGTGCTTTATTTTATTTAGCCTGTGGTATTGATCCAAATAAAACAACTATTTTAATTCAATCAGAAGTACATGCTTTAACTGAACTTACATTTTATTATATGAATTTAGTAACTGTGGCTAGACTTCTTCGTAATCCAACAGTAAAAACAGAAATTAAATTACGTGGTTTTGAAGAAAGTATTCCATCAGGGTTTTTAAATTATCCCGTTAGTCAAGCTGCTGATATTACTGCCTTTGATGCTACAACTGTTCCGGTTGGTGAAGATCAATTACCAATGATTGAGCAAACTAGAGAAATAGTCCATGCATTTAATCGTATTTATGGTGAAACTTTAGTTGAGCCAAAAGAATTGCTTCCGGATGATAATCTTTCTAGAAGACTTCCTGGTATTGATGGTAATAATAAAATGAGTAAATCTTTAGGTAATTGTATTTACTTAGATGATAGTGATGAAGAAATAAATAAAAAAGTAATGCAAATGTATACTGATCCCAACCATATAAAGGTTGAAGATCCAGGTAAAGTAGAAGATAATGTTGTATTTACTTATTTAGATGTTTTCTGTCATGATGAAGATTTCCAAAAATATTTACCAGAATATAAAAATTTAGATGAACTAAAAGCTCACTACCAAAAAGGTGGTTTAGGAGATGTTAAAATAAAGAAATTCTTAGCCAGTATTCTATGTGATGTTATAAGACCAATAAGAGAGAAAAAATTAGAACTTATGAATAATTTAGACTATGTTTATGATATTGTCAAA
>CANQDM010000091.1 GCA_947591505.1 uncultured Bacilli bacterium
CTAATGTAAGAGTAGATATCAATAGAGATACAGGAGAAATAAAAGTATATTCTTATTTAGTAGTAGTACCTGAAATAGATGAAGGAAGTACGACTGTTGATGAAGAAGGAAATACAGTAGATGTTCCACCAGAGATTAATATTGATGCGCAAATTCTTTTAGAAGATGCCCTTAAAATAGATCCTAAAGCTAAAGTTGGTGATACCATTGAAAAAGAAGTTACACCAAAAGATTTTGGAAGAGTTGCAGCTGGTACCGCTAAACAAGTAGTTACCCAAAAAATAAGAGAAGCCGAAAAAAATAGTATTATTGAAGAATTTGCTGATAAAGAATTTGAACTTATGCTAGGTTTGGTAGCAATGGAAGATCAAAAGAATTATTATATTGATTTAGGTAGAACGAGAGGTATTTTACCAAAATCAGAAATTATTCCTGGTGAAACAATTAAAATGGGTTCAAATATTAGGGTATATATTACTAAAGTAGAAAATGGTACTAAAGGACCAGTTATTCTTTGTTCAAGAAAACATTATGGTTTTGTTAAAAGATTATTTGAAGTAGAAATTCCAGAACTACAAAGTGGTGATATTGTTTTATATGCTGTTGCTAGAGATGCTGGCAATAGAAGTAAAGTAGCAGTATATTCTACTAATGAGAGAATTGATGCGATTGGTTCTTGTATTGGTGAACATGGTAGTAGAATAGGAAATATTTTAAAAGAATTAAATGGTGAAAGAGTAGATTTAGTTTTATATGATGAAGATCCACAAACATTTATTGCCAATGCCTTATCACCTGCTAAGAATGTTATCGTAAATATTACTGATCCAGAGAAAAAAGAAGCATTAGCAATCGTTACTGATGATAATTTATCACTTGCTATTGGTAAAAAAGGAAGTAATATTAGACTAGCTAGTAAACTTACTAAATATAAAATTGAAATCAAAACTTTATCTCAAATTAACGAAGAAGGAAATAAGGAGTAATTTTTATGAAACAGAGAAAAATCCCAATGCGTACTTGTGTTGTAACTAAAGAAAAATGTGAGAAAAAGGATTTAATTAGAATAGTAAGAACTCCCGAAGGTAATGTAGAAATTGATTTAACCGGTAAGAAAAATGGTCGAGGTGCTTACTTAAAAAAAGATAGTGAAGTTTTTGCTAAGGCAAAAAAAAGTGGTATCTTAAATAGAATATTAGAAGTAGAAGTTAGTGATGAGATATTTAATGAATTAAATGAATTAATAAAATAAGAAAGGAGAAGAAAAAAATGAGTGTTAAAGAATATGCCGATAGTCTTAATTTATCAGTAGCTGAAGTCTTAAAAAAATGTAAGGAATTAGGTATTAATGTTAAAAGTGGTGAAGACATTTTAGTTGATGATGATATTATTAATCTTGACTATACCCTAAATTTAATTAGTACTGATGAAGAAATTACTTATGATGAAGATGAATTAGTGGAAAATGTCGCCATTGATATTATGGAAAGTAATAATATCAGTGAAACTAATACATCTAAAAAACAAAAATTACATAAAAAAGATAGCACTGATGAAAATAAAGAAAACTATAAAATGCTAAAAAAAGAAATGTATAAGCATAAAGAAAAATTAATGAGTAATGATACAACTAATGATGATATTGTTTTATATAAACAAGGTATGAGTGTTAGTGACCTTGCAAATAGTCTAAATGTAAGTGGCACTGATATTATTAAAAAATTAATGTCTTTAGGTTTAATGCTTAGTTTAAATGATCCAATTGATTTTGAAAATGCCGAAATAGTTGTTTTAGATTATAAGAAAACTTTGAAAAAAGAAGAAACCCAAGATTTAGCTAATTTTGAAGAATATGAAATTATTGATAAAGAAGAAGATTTAGTTAAAAGACCACCTATAGTTACTATTATGGGACATGTTGATCATGGTAAAACAACTTTACTTGATTATATTCGTCATTCTCATGTTGTTGAAGGTGAATTTGGTGGTATTACGCAACATATTGGAGCTTATCAAATAAATCATAATGGCAATGTTATTACATTTATTGATACTCCAGGACATGCTGCTTTTACCGAAATGCGCGCAAGAGGTGCCAGTGTTACGGACATAGTTATCATAATTGTCGCTGCTGATGATGGTGTTATGCCACAAACTGAGGAAGCTATTGATCATGCTAAAAGTGCTAATGTGCCAATTATTGTGGCCGTAAATAAAATTGATAAACCGGATGCTAACCCTGAGAAAATTTTAACCGAAATGGCAGAAGCTGGAATTACGCCTGAAGCTTGGGGTGGTGATGTACCATTCATTAATATTTCAGCTCATACAGGAGAAGGTGTTGATCTTTTATTAGAAACAATTGAAACCATTGCCGAGGTTAATGATTATAAAGCTAATCCAAATCGTTATGCCACAGGTTCTGTTATTGAATCAAAAATAGATAAAAACATTGGTGGTATTGCTTCATTCATTATTCAAAATGGAACTCTTAGAATAGGAGATCCTATTGTGGTTGGTGATCATTTTGGTAAGGTTAGAACAATGAAAAATGATTTAGGTGAATCTATTGTTGAGGCAGGGCCTTCTACACCAGTTGAAGTTACCGGAATATCTGAAACTCCCGATGCTGGTGATAAATTCATGGCCTTTGAAACTGAAGCTAAAGCAAAAGAAATAGCCAATAAAAGAAAAAATTTAAATGCTTCTAAATATAAAAATGATGTGGTTTCCTTAGATGATTTATTTAAAAAGATTGAATCTGGGGAAAAGGAAGTTAATGTTGTCTTAAAATGTGATGTAAAAGGTAGTGAAGAAGCCGTTAAAAATGCTTTACAAAAAATTCAAATTGGCGATGTTGTTGTTAAAGTTATCAGAAGTGGTATTGGTACTATAACTGAATCAGATGTCGTCCTTGCCAATGCTTCTAATGCCATCATTATTGGCTTTAATGTTGTACCAAGTAATATCACCAAAGAAATTGCCAAAGAATATAATGTTGATATTCGTCTTTATACCATTATTTATAAATTAGTTGAAGAAATGGAACAAGCCATTACTGGTATGTTAGATCCTGAATATGAAGAAAAAGTAATTGGTACTGTTGAAATTAGAAAAATATTTAAATATTCTAAAATTGGTAATATTGCTGGTTGTTATGTTACTGATGGTATTGTTAAAAATAATGCTAGTGTAAGAGTTATTCGTGATGGTATTGTTATTGCCGATGATAAAATTTCATCACTTCAAAGAGGTAAAGAAAGCGTTAAAGAAATGAAAAAAGGGTTTGAATGTGGTCTTACTTTAGATTCATTTAACGATATTAAAGAAGGCGATGTTCTTCAAGTTTATGAATTAGTTGAGGTTAAACATGCCTAGTCATAAAATTGAAAGAATCGAAAGTGATATCTTAAAATATTTAAGTAATATTATCTTTTTAGAAACTGATGATGAACTTTTAAAAACAATTACTTTAACTGCTGTAGATGTTAGTAAAGATTTAAGTTATGCCAAAGTTTATTTTACTTCAATTAGTAACATTTCTCATAAGGAATTAGAAAAAGAAGTTAATGAAGCAGCTCCTTTTTTAAGAGGAAAGCTTGCTAAAGTAATTGAAATAAGAAATATTCCGGAACTTAAATTTGTTTACGATGAATCTATTGAATATGCAAGTAAAATAGAAAAGATAATTACAGAAATCAAAGAAGATTAGATTGTGAGGTTTTAATTTGCAAAATATCAAATACACCATAAAAGAATTTAAAAAATTAAATAATGCTAATCTTCTTTTTTTAGCTAAGTCTTATCAAGAATTATATATGAAAATGTATGGGATAGATTCTTATGATGCTTATTTACTAGTTACTAAAGGAAATTACTTACAAAAATTAAAAAATGTTAAAGTTAAAAATTATGCTTATAATTACGAAAGATTCAAAAGCATTTTAGAAAATAAATTAAATTGTAAAATTATATTTATCTCTAAAAGAAGAAAATTAATTGGTTTCATAAGACTATATTTTACAAATAATAGTATTCATATTTTAGAATTAATAGTATCAGAAGAAGAATATTTAGAAGAAATAGTAAAATATTTAGAAAATAATTATAAAAATAAAGAAAAAATATATTTTAATATTCCTTTATTTAATATTAAATTATTAAGTTTATTATATAATATAGGTTATGAAGAAAGTACAGAAGATATTAAAAAAGATATGTATATTTTAAATAAATCTTTAGGAGTAAAATAATGAATGATAACATTGGTTTAATAATTAATAAAGATAAAAATTTAACTAGTAGAGATGTCGTAAATAAATTAACTAAATTATTAAATAATAAAAAGATTGGCCATACAGGTACTCTTGATCCAATTGCAACTGGCATTTTAGTTTGCTTAACTGGTAAATATACTAAATTAGTTGATTTAATTACGACTTTAGATAAAGAGTATATTGCCGAGATTAAACTAGGTATTAAAACTGATACGGAAGACATAACTGGTAATATTTTAGAAACATCTTCAGTAAAAGAATATTCAAAGAAAGAAATAATAGGTGTTTTAAATAATTTAGTTGGTGAATACATTGAAGAGATACCTATTTATTCCGCAGTCCATGTTAATGGTAAAAGATTATATGAATATGCCAGAAATAATGAAGAAGTGGAACTTCCCAAAAGAGAAGTAGAAATTAAAGAAATAGAACTTTTAGATTATCGTGATGATTTAATTCAATTTAGAGTAGTAGTAAGTAAAGGCACTTATATTCGTAGTTTAATTCAAACTATATGTCAGAATTTAAATACTATTGGTACGATGAATAATTTAATTAGAACCAGACAAGGCAAGTTTAAAATAGAAGATGCTTATACTTTAAAAGATATTGAAAATAATAATTATAAGTTTTTAAAAATTCAAGATTTAATAGAATTAATTGAAGTAGAATTAGATAATATTTTATATAAAAAAGTTATTATTGGCAATATTATAGAAGATAATTTAAATGGCTATATATTATATAAATATAATAATGAAGATATAGCCTTATATTATTTTGAAAATGGTATAGGAAAATTAAAAATTTTG
>CANQDM010000092.1 GCA_947591505.1 uncultured Bacilli bacterium
TTTCATTTTTATAGTATCCTTAAATATTATCTGTTTTTTGTAAATTTACGTATACTTTTTCAGCAGTCTCGAGTCAAGAACGATCCAATGGGATATGTTAATATTTGTCAAATCTATTCAATTATATTGCTTATAAATAATATTTTATTTATAATTAAAGAGAGCCTGATAGTTCTCACACGAATTATTAGTTTTTTTTTATTTATGGGAGGTAATATGACTAAATATGTATTCGTAACTGGGGGTGTTGTTTCTGGGCTTGGCAAGGGAATTACTGCTTCGTCAGTCGCTCTTTTATTAAAGTCCCGCGGCTACAAAGTATTCATGCAAAAGTTTGATCCCTACTTTAATGTGGATCCTGGCACCATGAATCCGATTCAACATGGTGAAGTTTATGTCACATATGATGGATGTGAGACAGATTTAGACTTAGGACATTACGAAAGATTTATTGATGAGGAGCTCAATTATTCATCAAATATCACCAGTGGTAAGATTTATAAATCAGTTATTGAAAAAGAAAGAAAAGGGGATTATTTAGGAGCCACTGTACAAATGGTTCCCCATATCACTAATGAAATTAAAAACAAAATATATGAAGCGGGAACTTCATCTAATGCTGATATTGTTATCACCGAAATTGGCGGTACAGTTGGTGATATTGAATCGCAACCTTTCATTGAAGCTTTAAGACAAGTCCAATATGAATTAGGTAGAAATAACACGTTTTTTATTCATTGCACACTTATTCCTTATATTTTTGGCTCTGGTGAATTAAAAACAAAGCCAACGCAAAACAGTGTTAAAGATTTAAGAAATATGGGAATTACACCTGATGCATTAGTTTGTCGCGTGCCTTACGAAACTAATGAGGCAATAAAAAATAAATTATCATTGTTTTGTTCTATACCTGTTAGTAATATAATAGATTCAATTGATGTTAATAATATATATGAAATACCAATTAATTATTATAAGCAAAAAATAGATGAAATTATTTTAAAACAATTTGGTTTACCACTTAAAAGAGCACATTTAAAATATTGGGAAGATTTAATTAAAACAGTCGAAAACTTAAATGGGGAAATTGAAATAGCTTTGGTTGGCAAATATGTCGAACTTCATGATGCCTACTTATCGGTTGCTGAATCTCTTCGTCATGCTGGTTATGCCATAAATAAAAAAATAAAAATTAATTGGCTAGATTCTGAAAGTTTAGAAAAAGAATCTGTTAATTTAAAAAAAATATTTAAAAATGTTCAAGGCATTCTTGTTCCTGGTGGTTTTGGTTCTAGAGGCATTGAGGGAAAAATTAAAGCAATTAAATATGCCAGAGAAAATAAAATCCCTTTCTTAGGTATATGTTTGGGTATGCAACTGGCTGTAATAGAATTTGCAAGAAATGTTTGTCATATTGCAGATGCTAACTCAACAGAATTTAATCCCGTATGTAAAAATCCTATTATTGATTTAATGGCTGATCAAAAAGCAATTATTAATATGGGTGGTACTTTAAGATTAGGTAATTATGAGTGTAAAATAAGCAAAAACACTTTGGCATATAAAGATTATAAAACTGATACCATTTTAGAAAGGCATCGCCATCGTTATGAATTTAATAATGCTTATAAAGACATTTTAGAAGAAAATGGAATGATATTTTCTGGCATTAATTCTAAAGCTAATTTAGTTGAAATTATTGAACTTGCTAATCATCCTCATTTTATAGCTAGTCAATTTCATCCTGAATTTAAAAGTAGGCCAACTAAGCCTCATCCATTATTTTTAAGTTTTATTGTAGCAGCTCAAAAAATAAGAAACAAATAATGAAATGTTTCTTATTTTTTTATAATTTATAAATTTTTCTTTTTAAGTATATTTTATAAGTAGTAATTATTACCACTAATATTATTGCTATCATTGTTACTATTTCTATTATTATTATATTTTGACTTGGTCCAGTTTGAGGATTCTTTCCTGGTGTATAACTACCACTTCCTCCTCCTATTCGCCTAAAATAGTAATTTACTTCCGTATCCTCTAAAATCTCTCCTTGATAATTCTCCGGCATCTCTACTAGTTTCCATACATTACTATCTATTTTACTATAGTCTGTTATATATTTATCTTGATAATAGAAAATATTTTCATTTGAATCCGCTATCTTATTTTTTGTCCCTTCTTCATAATAATTTACTATTAATTTGTATTCTCTTTTCTTATAATAATAATTTACTTCCGTATCCCCATCAACTATTCCTTTAGCATTTTTTGGTACTTCTACTAATTCCCATTTCTTCTTATCTATTTTATCATCATTTGTTGTATATTCTTCTCCATATTTTTTACTTAATACATCAGGATCATCTATCTTTTCTCCTGTTTCTTTATCATAATAATTTACTAATATTCTAAACTGACTAGTCTTAAAATAATAATCTACTCCGGTATCTTCATATATTACTCCTGGTGTCTCTCCTTCGGTCCTTACATATTCCCAATATTTTGGATCTATCTTTTCATAATTAGTTGTATACTTATCTTGATAGTTATATATATATCTATCTCCTTTTGATATTTTTGCTTTTGTCTTATCATCATAATAATTAACCAATAAGCGATATTTTAATCTATTAAAATAATAATTTATCGTATATGATTCTTGATTACCATCTATTTCTCCTTCTATCCCATCTCCATCTTGTGATACATATTCCCATACATCACTATCTATCTTATCGTAATTGGTATAATAGTTCATTGTATAATAATAGATTGTTTTGTCTGATTCTGCTATTTTTTCTTTCGTCTCGGCATCATAATAGTTAACTATTACTGGGTATTCTCTTCTTTCAAAATAATAATTTACTACTGTATTTCCTTTTATGTTTCCTTCTATTATTTTACTATCTTCATTTATTTTGTTACCTTCCCCTTTTGCTACTTCACTTTTATCTATGCGCCACATCTTTAAATCCACTTTATTATAATTTGTTTTATATGGATTGTTATAATAATATATGGCATCAGATACATCTTTAGGGGCTATTACATTTTTAGAACTTCCTTCTATATAATTTACAGTTAAATTATATTTCATTTTTACATCAACTGTATTTGTTTCCTTTTCTTCACTCGGACAATCACTATCATCCCTACATATTGATGATGTTGTTGTGGCTTTATTGGCTATCTTTTCTAAATTAGCTGTATCACTGTTTACTGTTACTGGTATTTTTAATTTATACGTATGGGCATAAAATCCAACTTCTTCAAACTTTTCTTTATTTACCGTTGCTGTTACTGTATTTGTATTTTCATCTTTTTCTATTTTGAAATAATTTGTTACATCAACATTATTTTCGTTAAATACCCTAATTTGGTTTTTATCAAATGTTAAATGACTGTCTATTGTATCTTTTATTACTATACTATTAAATCTAGTAGACTTATATAAATTACTATATATTTCATTATAGGAAAACAATGTACCATAGTAATTATTTGGAACATATTGTGATACTGTATATGTAAATGTGTCTCCTGGCTTAATTTCAGTTTTATCTGCGCTTTTTGTTGGACTATCTATTTCAAATGGGTATGGGGATGCAAACATATACAAAATTCCACACCCTTTTCCACTATAGGTAAAACTATAAGTTGAGTTTTCAATTTTATCTGTGGTTATAAAAGCGGAACTTTCATAATATATAGTATTTGTATTTGAACCAGTCCTTGTATCAATAGCTATACCATTATTTTGTTCTTTTAAAGTATGAGGATAACTTCCATGTTTTTTACTTTTATTATAATAAATGGTAGATGTTCCATTATCAGGGGTTAAAGGAACTACTCCTTCTTCGCCACCGAATAATTCGTTTTTATAAGTTGTATCGCTTGTATAAATGTCAAAATCCCAATAGATACCACTTACTGAATTTATATTACCTAAAGTGCCGCTATCAGTTTCAGAATCATAAGTTCCTGTTTTGTAATAAGTCATTGTAAAATTTGCTCGAGCCGTTGTAGTATCAAAAGCAAATACTAATGGCTCATTTACTTTTGATTCTCTAGTTTCATATGATGAAGGATCTTTTTGTGATTCTGCAATTCTATATCTTGAGCCAATTCTAATTTTAACATTTCCACTTGAGGCTGCACTAAACTTTTTAACATTATTAATTTTTACTACTACATCTAATAATTCACCATTTTTATTAGTAGCACATTTTGTAACTAATACTATTAATTCACTACCTGGAGTTATATTATCTCTGAAAAATAAACTTGTGTCTTCTACCGCTTTTCCGGCCTCTTTTATAACCTTGATTTGAGTTTCTTCTGATCTAAATAGTGTTGAATATGAAAAATCTTCTTGAATTTTACCATCATTTACCTCGCTCCAATCTTTATATTGGGTTGTTCCAGCTGAATAAGTTCTATTGGAAAAACCAATAAAACTAGTAATAACTAATACTATAAAAAGTAAAATTGATAATATATATATTTTTTTCTTTTTATTCATATTCTATCCCCATATTATATATTGTGTTTTAAATATTATTCTATACTAATACAAGTATACAACTATTCAAATTTATTTGCAATATTTACAATAAAAAGAAAGAGAAATCTTCTAGCTTCCTCTTAAATTTTATATATCTTTTTTCTTAATAAAATTCGATACATTATCGTTGTTATTATTACTATTCCTATTAATATGATTGTTAGTATTATTATTTTTGGCCCATTATTTTGATTTGACCCTGTTGGTGGATTCTTTATCTCTACTTGTTTAAAATAATAATTTACTATCGTATTCCCTTTTATCTCTCCTTGATAATTATCCGGTATCTCTACTAACTTCCATATCTTCTCTTCTACTTTATTATAATCTGTTATATATTTCTCTCCGTAATATACTTCTCTTTCACTTGTCTCTGCTATCTTATTTTTTGTTCCTTCTTCATAGTAGTTTACTTCTAATTTATATTTCTTTTTATG
>CANQDM010000093.1 GCA_947591505.1 uncultured Bacilli bacterium
TTTACTGCTCCAAAAGGTCCACATACACTAATTGCTGCTAATTTACCTTCATAATTTTTAGGCACATACATATCAGCCACAAGTGTTATTCCATAACGATTATGGAAAGTTACTTTCTTATGATCTACTTTATCACTTTTAGGGAATGTTTTATCCCATTCTTCAACTAAATTTAATTCTTCTTTCATTTATTATCTTTCCTTTCATTTTTGGGTATTTTATCAATTTCTAAAGTAGGAAGAGTTGATGTGATATTTTCAACTGCTTTTTCAGTTCCTGCTTTAATAGCTGTTTTATAATACCATTCTTTATATTCTAATTCTTTATAACAATCTTTTAGTTTTTTTAATTCTTTTTCTATAGCTTTCTTCTGCTCTAAAATCATATTATATCTTTCTTTTAAAGTACTATCTCCCTTTTGTGCTAAATCGACATACTCTTTAATTTTAGAAATAGGCATATTGATATTTTTCATACAATTTAGAACTCTTAACCATTTAAAGTCTTTATCCTCAAAAACTCTTCTTCCATTAACCTTTTTAACATTTGGAAGTAAGCCCATTGAATCATAGTATCGTAAAGTTGATGGTGCAACATTCAGCATATCAGCAACTTCTTTAATTGAATATGACATATAATCCTCCTCTCATTATAATTATACAAGTTAAAGTTAACTTTAAGTCAATACAAAAATAAAATAAGTTATAAATTTAACTTATTTCATCTAAAATATAATTTTATTTTAAAATTGATACTAAATAATTAGAAAATTCTTGGGATGTTATATTTAAAGTTTCAATATCAAAATAATAACCATTATAACTAAATGTAGTATAAAAACTATTTTCATATTTATATATTTTTAAATCTATGCCATTTATCGTAGTTGTTTTACTATTTTCTTCACTAAAGTAATAATCTCTTAATGGTTCTTGTTCTTTGGCATATTTAACTTCAATACTTCTTTCATTGCCATCAGTAATAAGCATTATGTAATTGGCTACTGTATCATATTCTTTACTATCTTTATCTTTTTTTACATAAACAATATAATTTTTAGTTTGAGTTAAATCACTAGGAATAATAAACCATTCTTCATTTTGATTTCCATTTACTTTAAAAGGATAAGGTATGTTAACACCACTAATAGTTTTGATATCAGCATCTAATTTTGTCATACCTACTTTTGATAAATCATTGATATTTAAAGTTATATTGTTATCTTTATCAATATATGTTTGGTTTTCAAGTGAGTCATTATTATCATTTTTATAATTTAAAAAGATAATTCCACTTATAATAACTATTAAACATATTGGTACTAAAGACCATTTTAATAAATTATTTTCCTTTTTCATTTGTCCTTCCTTCTCTATTTTCTTAATTATTTCATTATAATTATTTGTTGGGTTAATATCTTGTTCTATTGCTTTTTTTAATTTTTCTTTGTTAGTCATTAGAAATACCCCCATCTCCAAATTTTTTTTGCAATTCTTTTAATGTCCTATAAATTAAATTTTTTATATATGATTCACTTACATTTAATTCTTTAGCTATTTCTTTAATAGATAACTCTAGTTTATAATACAAATAAAATACTTTAGGAATATCTTGATTCTTTTTACTTTTAATAAATTGCCATATAGTAAGCCAATTATCTTTTTGAATAACTATATTTTCAATATTAATTTTATCTTCTAAAAGATCAATTAACTCTATATCTTTATCATTTTTTTCAAAGATAGATATAGTCTTTATTTTTTGCAGTAAAGTATAATGTTTTTTAATCTTATTATTAGCAATACCTATAAGATAGCTTTTAATATTATCATTTGATAATTCCTTTTTATTTATAATGTTCCATAATTCTAAATATATTTCTTGGATAATATCGTTAGCATCATTTATATTATGACATTTTATAATTACGTATTTAAGTAAATCTAAATAAGTTTTATCATATACATTATTAAATTTAGATAGGTAAGTTTCGCTAGCCATATTCATCACCTACAATACAATTATCCCAATTTTTTAAGAAAAAGTTTCAAAAATTTATTTTTTAAACATATAAAAAGCAAATCTCATGTGGAGTTTGCTCGTATAAATATAATTTGTAATTATTCTATATCAAAATCAAAATTTTTTATTTTCAAATTATATTTTTCGTTTGGTATTATGTAAATAGTTCAATGTTTTCTTATAGTTATAAAAAAAGAATCTACTTACTTATAGACTCTCTAATATCTCTAATTAATTATCTTTTAAAAAATTTAACAATTCATCTTTTTTAGTAAGAATTATTTGATAGTAATGAGCTCCTGTAGAATTACTATTTGTAAATACTATTCGTCCATTTGAAAAAATATATAAAAATTTAATTTTATCATATTGTATACTACTATCATATTTATATTTTACTATTTTAAAAAATTCAGATGGTAGTAATTTATTTGCCTTATCTGCATTTTTCTTGCCAATATTTTTATCTTCACAAGAACTAAGCATTTTTTCTAATTCTTCTATATTATATTTTGAAATATCTACTCCAAATAAACGACCATAAAAATAATTATCATCTGCTTCTTGAGTATTTAATCTATCAGCTTTAAAGAATAAATAACCATCTAAATCTATTCCCCAAAAGACAAAGTCTTTATAGATTGTTTGAATGCTATTATCAATACTATATAAATTTTTATACTTATTTTTACCAAAAATGTCTGTGGTTGTATAAGCACTTTCAATTTGAGAAGAAAGTTCAAAACTGCTTGTTTTTTTATCATATTTGATATCTAAATAATGTGGAATTTGTGCTAACTCGTGTTTTTCTTCTGATAATCTATTAATACCTAATAAATCAAAAACATCTAAGAAATAATATTTATTTAATAAATTAACTATATCACAACCTATTTGATAACGATTTTTGTAAGTTAGATTAAAATTGTCTTCATTTACTTGATATCTAATAAGATGGAGAGGGCTTTCATAATCTTTTTCATGACTATGATAAAAATCTTCTAATAAATTTTTAATTTCTTCTTTTATGTCATTTGGAGCTACTTTAAATAAATTTTCCACTTCTTTCATTTTATATGTTAAGTAATTCTGAATTAATACTTCTTTATCTAATCCTTTTAAACTTTTATCATTTTTTATTCGTTCTAAGTTACATTTAATAATTCCATAATATCCACGATAGTCTCTTGGGTATTTTTTAGCATATTCCCAGTAATCATTAAGAGCTTCATTGTAATTATTCATTTCTAATTTTGCGTTTGCGTTGTCTAATAGCTCTTCTTTTCCTGCAATACCATCAACTTTTACTTCACCAGAAATTTCTAGTTTATATTTAGCTATGGCGTCATCAACTATAATAGTAGTTTTACAATACTTACATTCTGTTCTTTTTAAATTATCGTCTAATTCTAATGAAGCTCCACAACTTGGACATTTAGCAGGAACTAAATTAATCATATTATCAACTCCTCATATAGGAAATTGTACCATAGTTTTAAAAAATACTTAATAACTAATATTGTAAATTTTTATTTAATTCTTGTTTAATTTTCTTATAAGTTCTTTTTTTCTTTCACAAAGAGAAATGTTATGAGAACGATTATATAAACTAATCATATTAGCACATATACTAATACCATATAATGCTCCTTGGACATATTCTACTATATTAGGTGTAAAGACATAATTTAAATAACCAAACTCATTATTAAATACGGCCAATACTAAAGTAATAGCACCAATCATATTATATTTGTTAAATTTTTTATCTTTTTTAATTTGCTGATTTGATTCATATTCAACTAAATTGTTAATAGTTTCTCTTAAATCTATCAATTCTTCTTTGGTCATTTTTCTACCATTTAATAATTCTTGGATAGTACAATTAAGTTCATTTGCTAATATACTAAGCATTGAAATATCTGGCATTGTTTTACCATTTTCCCAACGACTTATTGATTTGTCTGTTACGCCAAGTTTTTCTGCTAATTGTTCTTGTGTCATATTATTTTCTTTACGAAGTTCAGTGATAAATTTGCCGATTTTTTCTTGATCCATAGCTTTTGCTCCTTTCAAGAACGATTATATAATTACTATATAATAATTAATAGGACATATGGCGAGAGTTAGATAAAGATACTATTTATCTTACTTACATAAATGATACTTTATAATTATTTTATTTTTTTTAAGTGCCAAATAACTGCTATGATTCCCCAAATAACACATAAAACCAAATTAACTATTGCTATTATATACATATTTTCTATAATGCATACAACTGTTGCTATTCCCCATATAATAGATATTAAAATATCTAAAAGTAATATAAATACTGAGAATTTATTTGATTTTAAAATATCTTTTTCTTCATTGTCTTTCTCTGATTTATTGTTATTTAAATGTGCTTTGTATTCTATATTATTTCCAATTAAGTCATCAATGCTTATATTTAATGATTTTGATAATAATTTTAGTTGCTCTGGATTGGGAGCTGTTTCATTTAACTCCCAATTAGAAATAGTTTGTCTTGTAACATTTACTTTTTCTCCTAATTGTTCTTGTGAAAGACCATTTTGTTTTCTTAATTTTAAAATCCTTTCGCCTAACATATTTTTGCTCCTTTCACATACAATTATAAATAAATATTACTTAACAAATCTACCAAAGATCTTTTGAACTTTGTCAAAGGGTTTTAACATTTTAATAATTGCTCATATAAATTGTAATTTGTTATTTAGATATAACTTTTTTTTGCCAACTTTTTTGATTACATTTTGGACATTTCATATATCTTGTTCTTC
>CANQDM010000094.1 GCA_947591505.1 uncultured Bacilli bacterium
AAAAAACAGTAAAATTGTTGACCTCTGGTCGCACTTTTTTACTGTTTTTTTCTTTTATTTTCGCCCTTTTTTAAAAACTGTCCTCAGCTAAGCTAGGATATACGGATTAGATTTTGTTCCGTCTCCTGAGACAATTTTTGCACTTGACTCAAGATAGAAGACAGGTCGCACGCCGTACGCAGCATACAGGTTTTTGCGGATGAACTTCAGGTCGCCACTAATACCCACAAACCACCCGCCGACAAACGGGCTACCCGTACTATCGACACCCCAGCGAGTGCTCAACAATTCGTAATTTGATGATGTGTTATATCCATCTTTTCGGAAATTGATCCAACTATTTGCTACATTTGTATAGCTACCTGGATTTCCTCTTGTACTATCTTGTGAACCATCATAATATGCATATGCTACATCATGTATATACATTAAACTTATTTTTCCTGCTGTTTTCTCTGTCCATCTATATGTTTCCTGTGTATTACTTCCGTCTGTTCCTACATAATGTGTTGTTTCTGTTTGGCCAGTTTCAATATCATACATATTTTTTCCATTATATATTACTGAACTTGTTGTGTTTGTTGTATCTCCATACATCCATTCATGGTCAGCTATTAAATTATACCATTCACTCGCAGCTGATGCCCCGTTTCCACCATCTCCTGATTTTAAATATTCATATTCACTACTATCCACAAATATATCGGAATTGGCTCCATCACAAGACGGATAGCACGAACCTTTCCCCTGCGTTTCCCCATTACTCGTTCCATTTATTCTTTTAAACAACAGACTCGTATTCCATTCTGGGCAAACTTTATCATCACAAGTATATTCATCTTCTCCTGATGTATAGTATTTATCATTCCATGTAAATAATGTTCCCGTTCCTTCTTTTATGAATGTTTCTTTTAATAAATATAATTGTCCTTCTTCTGTTATTCCTATTATTCGATACATGTATTTATCAACATATTCATCATATGTCATGTTATTTAATTTTGAATTTGTACATTTTTCTGCTTCATCTTTTTCGCATTTCTCTCTTGTACCAAATAGTATCCAATTTGGTACATCATCTGTTCCTTGGTATCTATACATTCCGCCTTGTAAATCAGTTGATAAATAATTTACCCCCCCCGATACTTCTGCTTCTTTTTCTCTTAATGTATCTATTGTTGATTTAGGTGGCTCAGTTCTTTCACTTGTAGTACCATCCGCTATTAAACTTATTACTGATTCAAATTTTTGACCTTCTGTTGAATTATCATATTTACATTGACCATCAACACTATCGCAAGGATATGTTCTATCTTCATGGTCTTCTGGATTTGTATATGCTTCACTATCTCCTTCATAATAATCTATCCATAATTTAATATAATAAGTACTATAAGTATTGCTTGCTAAACTATCACTATCTATTATATATGTATTTACTGTATTATACTCTTTTATATTTATTTCTTTTTTAGTTATTTCTTCTTCTAATAATGATATTATATTATCATCTTCTACTAATGTTAAACTATTTAAATATGCTGTTTCTCTTAAATCACTCTCTTTATTGGTATTTAATGATTTCTTTACATTATATCTTACTTTATTATCTGGTATATATCCTTTATCTTGTTCATCTATTGGATGTTTTGCAAGGGTTGTTATTGCTAATTTATAATTTAAATTATCTTGTATTTGAGTACATTTATTGGATACTCTAACTACTACTGGTTTTAAATTATCTTGATTATTTGTTTGCCCTAAAGCATATTCATCGGTTATAGGATAATTTACATTAAGTTTAATTAATACATCTTCACTTATATCTTCGAATGTTATATTAAAGCAATCTGCATTTGCTGTTATTGTTGTACTTGCTGTACTATTATCTGTATCTATTTGAAAGAAGGCATATGTTGCTGATATTATACCTATTATTAATATTAATACCAAAACTAATATATAATATTTATTTAACTTTTTTGGTTCTTCCTTCATTTTTATCACCCTATTTTATACACTAATATAATTATAATATAAAAAAAGAATAGTTGCAATATCTATTCTTTAAATTCAAAAATATAATCTAAGATTTGTACTTCATCACCACGTTTTGCTCCTAAACGTTCTAATTCATCTTCAACGCCCATACCTCTAAGTTTACGCGCAAATCTTAAAACTGCTTCATCTTCATTAAATTTAGTCATATTGAAAAGCTTTTCTATTTGTTCTCCTTTAATTACCCATATATCACCATCTTTAGTAATGGTATATGGCTTTTCATTCTTAAATTTGAAGACCATATGGCTTTCTAAATCATTATTTTCATATATATTATTTTCTTCTATTTCGTCTAATTTATCTGCTAAATAATTTAGAAGTTCATCTATTCCTTCATTATTCATGGCACTTATAGGGAAAATAATTTTATCAGGATATTTCTTTTTAAATTCTTCTAAATTATTTAAAGATGAATCTAAATCCATTTTATTAGCCACGATTACTTCTACTTTTTTAGCTAGTTTATCACTATATTTTTCAATTTCTTTTCTGATTACTTCATAATCATAAATAGGTGATCTTCCTTCACTACCACTCATGTCAATAATATGACAAAGAATTTTGGTGCGCATCGCATGTCTTAAGAATTTATCACCGAGGCCTATGCCTTCAGATGCCCCTTCGATTAAACCAGGTAAATCAGCCATGACAAATGATTTGGTGTTTTTTAGTTTTACAACACCCAAATTAGGTGATAGAGTTGTAAAATGATAAGCCGCTATTTTAGGCTTAGAGGCACTTATTTGGGATAAAAGTGTACTCTTTCCTACTGAAGGAAGACCAACTAAACCAACATCAGCAAGAAGTTTTAATTCACATTTAATTAAACGAATTTCACCAGGTTCGCCTTTTTCACTAAATTTAGGGGCGGGATTATCATGAGTGGCAAATGATTTATTACCTTTGCCACCTCTACCGCCATGAGCTACTACTACTTCGTCATCTTCTTTTATTAAATCAGCAATAATAAGATTAGTATCTAAATCGGTAATAGTTGTTCCCAGTGGCACATTTATAATAACATCATCAGCATTAGAACCAAATTTATTAGATCCTTTGCCATTAACTCCTTTGTCACCTTTAATAATTTTCATATAACGTAAATCCACTAAAGTTTTAAGGCCTTTATCTACTTTAAAGATAATGTTGGCTCCACGACCACCATTACCACCATCAGGACCTCCCATTGGTACAAATTTTTCTCTACGAAATGATGTACAACCATCACCACCATTACCAGCGATAACTTTTAAAGTAATTTCATCGACAAACATTAAAATCACTCCTTTATATGATTAAAACTTGAACCAAAGTCCAAGTTTAATTTTCAAATGGTGTCCCCTTAGGGATTCGAACCCTAGACCCACTGATTAAGAGTCAGTTGCTCTACCAACTGAGCTAAGGAGACATAACACGATATAAATTATACTCTAACTCAAAGAAAAATGCAAGCAACTGACTCTTATTGTGCTATAATTATAGTGGTGATGGTATGTTATATAGAAAAGCATTAATGAAAGATGCCTATGATTTAGATAATTTACTTACAGAATTAATTCAAGATGAAAGACAATATGATGATAGTATTGATAAGGATTTTAAAGTAACTAATTTTTATCAAAATTATATTGAAGATAATACTAAATTTTTATATTTAGCTGAAGATAATAATGAAATAGTTGGTTATATTTATGGTTACTTTAATAAAGATGCAACTAGTAATGATAAAGTTGCCTATTTAGATGCATTATATATAAACATTGACTATCGTAAACATGGAATAGCCAATAAATTAATCGCAGAATTTAAAAAATGGGCAAGAGAAAACAACTGTACTAATATGGAAGTAAATGTTTGTTCAAAAAATATTAAAGCTAAAAATTTATATTTAAAAAATAATTTTCAAAGTTTTAAAGAAACATTAAAATGTAGAGTATAAAAAATAGCAGAATAATTAACTGCTATTTTTTATACTCACTAAAATCTAATACTTGTGATTCATCTGGTTTAACATCAAATTCTATTTTTTGCATTTTCGAAGATGATTTACCAGCTCCATCAGTAATAGTATATAATATCCAGTATTGATCGATATATTCAGAAGGTTTTACTTCATGGTATACTTCGTGAGTTATTTTATAATCATCTGTATCCTCAATTACTTCTAAATGTTTATAATTAATATCATTAATACTTACTACTTTATAAACTTCATCTTTAAATCTAACACTAGGTACTTGAATATCATTAGGATTATTATGATCTTCTACCCAATGAATTTTTCTGCCACTAGCTACATATCCTTTGGTATCGTTATATTCAATTAAATACCAAAAGAATCTATTACTACTAACAGTATCAACATCTAATACTTTATATATTTCCCCTTTATTAACTTTTCCTAATGACTTACCTTTAGTAGATGCTTTATCTCTAACATTAATTGGTTCATCATAAATTACTTCAATATACCAGCCTTTTTTTATTTCTTCTAATTTCTTTTTATTTTGCATATCTTTAATTAGAAAATAGCCACCAATACCACCAGCAATCACACCTAAAACAATGATACAAGTTATAAATTTTCTCATCTTTAACACCTTCATTTAAAATTATAACAATAAACAACATAAAATGTCAAAAAAGACTTGCTTTTTTCAAGACTTTACTATATAATTTACTAGTCAGACAAAAATGGGCTTGTAGCTCAGCTGGTTAGAGCGCACGCCTGATAAGCGTGAGGTCGGAGGTTCAAG
>CANQDM010000095.1 GCA_947591505.1 uncultured Bacilli bacterium
CACTATAGTTATACCATTCACTATTTAGATTGGCATAATATACATCTCCATTTGGTTTTATCTCGACTGGTATTAATCCTTCTCCTAATACTGGATCTGCTCCATTTAACTCTTTATCTATCCATTTTTCTTTATGTATCCCACTTCGTTCATATAATTCATCTATTGCATCTTGAACATTATTTGTTTTGGTATGTTTATTATCAAATGATACTTTACTACTTTCTATATATGCTTCCACTGCATATACTGTTGTTAAAGAAAATACTAATCCTATTATAAATGCAATTATTATTTTATAGTTATTCTTTATTATTTTTCGCATTATATAACTCTCCTATTATTTTTAATTATATCACAAATATCGTATTTGTGTATAATTATCTACTATTTATTTTATAAGATTATTATATTATACCCCCCCCGAGAGTCAATAGAATTACAATTGTTTTATTTCAAATATAGTTTTCTCTTTTTTTCACTTTCTCTTAAAACTTCATTAAAGTTTAAAAATTCATTTGCTATATCTAAAAGGCTTCTATTATATTCTGTCATTTCTATTTCGTTTAATCTTTCAAAAAAAGTTGTTACTATTAAATTCATCATAAATATATTACCATTAGTTTTTCTAATTAATTCTGCTATTACATCATCACTAAATAAAAAACTAATTCTTTTAGAAATAACATTATTAGAATTTTCATAATTAATCGAACTATCTAAAACTTTTTTTATTATATCAACGTTTCGATTATAGTTCATCATAACTAAACTATTATTTTGACTTAATTTATTTAATTCTTCAGAATTATTTATAACATTTACATCTGATATTGTTGCTATTACACGAAAATGCTTTTTTAAAATATCATAAATATAAGTTTGATATAAACGAGCATATGGTCTTGCTACATCAAAATTATCTAAAATAATAGTTAATTTATCATAGTTTAAATATTTTAAAACTCTTGTTAAAAAGTCTTCTAATAATATTTCTGGATTATTTAATTCATCTATAGTTATACACGTTTTATCTAAATTATATTTACCTAAACTATACATTGCTACAATATCTTGTTGAATATTAGTTATTTTAGCATTAAAAAACATAAAATGTTCAATATATTTTTCTAAATAATTTTCTTTAATATATAGAAGCATCTTTTGAATTACATTACACATATTATATAATTTAGCATATTCTTCATAAAGTTCTATTGAAAAAATTGAAACTGGTGTAACATCAATTGCGGGATTAGCAGTATTTTTACTTTTATTAATATATTCTAGTAAAGTAGTTGTTTTACCGGATCCTGCTTCTCCAACTAAAAAAATACCATTATCTGGAGCATCTTTTAACTCTTTAATCTTTTGATATATTGATTTTAAATACTTTCCCATATCTATTCTTTCCCTTTGAGGGACTATTATAAACTAAAACAAATAAAAAGTAAATGTTTTTTTATTTTAAAAGAAAGGCTAACTTTCCATTTATATATGGTGATATAAAATATAAAAATATATTAATAAATAATATAATTAAAATACTATATAAACATTTTTTAAAATTAATCATTATTTTTTCTTTTATTGTACTATCTTTTCGATAAATAAGATAACCAATTATATACCTTCCAATATTAATAATTTTTTTAATAAAAAAGATCATTAATATTAAAACTAAAAATTTATTAATAATAAAATATAATAAAAAACAAATTATCCCTTTAATTTTAAAAGAAGCAAAAAAAATATTAAATAAAAAACCTAAAGAAAAACTTTCATAAAAAAGATAGAATATACTTAAGGGAATACCAATTATAAAAAAAGATGATACTAATAGTATAGACATAATAATTAGATCTTTTAAAATGTTATTAAATTTAAGACTATCTAAATTAGCAATAGTTAATGCTATATTATTTTTACTATTAACATCTAAAAATTGATAATATAATATTCCTGCTAAAATACCTATTCCTATTACAATTACAACAAATAATAAATAGTTTTTATGACTATTAATAAATTTTTGCATATTCATCTCCCCTAAATATTATGCGAAAGCTCTTTTAAAAATGTCAAAAATATGATATATTTTAACTACTGAAGGTGGGATATTAATGAATAAAAAAACTAGAAAACTTCTAGTCTGGTTAATGCTTTTCTTAATGATAGCTAGTGCAGTAGCAGGTATTATTGCATATTTTATTTAGATAAGAGTAAAGAAAACTAGCAAATTATAAAATTTTTTAAAAAAAATAAAAATAATGACTAGAGAAAATATTAAAAATGGGCCATATGGTAGTTCATTTTTTTTATTTAAATGAAATGAAGCAATAGCATAAGGTAATGCTAAAAAAGCGGAAAAAATAATACATATTAAACTCATTCTAAATCCTACGCCATAATAGCCTAAAGTAAGACCAATAATAAAACAAAGTTTAATATCTCCACCTCCTAATGATTCTCTTTTAAAGATTTTATCACCTAATAATTTAATTAAATACATAAAAACAAATAAAACTATACCATATATTATAGCTATACCAGTATTTTTTAATCCTACTTCAAAATATTTTAAAACAATTAATAAAATACTACTTATTATAAGTGGTGAATCTAAAATAATCATATATTTAAAATCACTAATAAAAATAATTAAAGCCAGTGATGTTATAACTAAAAATATACCTAGTTTGATTGTTAAGCCAAAATATAAATAGCCAAATAAGAAAAGTAATGCTGTTACTATTTCCACTAGTAAATGCTCTATTTTAATAGGTTTATGGCAATGACGACATTTACCACCTTGGATTATATAAGAAATAATTGGTATTAATTCATACCATTTCAAAGTTTTATGACAATTATCACATCTACTTCTATCAGTAATAATATTTTCACCCTTAGGAAGACGAGTTGCTACTACTAAATAAAATGAACCTAAAACAGCACCGATAATAAATATTAAAATACTCATAAATTCACCTACATTATTTGTTCATACATACCAAACATTGGTACAACTACTGAAATAATTATACCACCAACAATAAGAGCTAGTAAACTTATTAAAATCGGCTCTATAAATGATTTCATTGTATTTATAACATTTTTATGAAGACTTTGATAATAATCACTAACTTTTTGCATCATTTTTGCAAGTTCTCCCGTTGACTCACCCGTTACAATCATATAATAAGCAACATCAGGAATAGCCCAATGATCTTTAAACGCTTCACTTATTTTTTCACCCTTAGCCACATTATTAATTGCTTTATACAATATTTCTTTGTAAATTTCGTTATTAGTTATTTTACTTAATATATCAAAACTTTCAGTAATAAAAACGTTATTTCTTAAAAGACTAGCAAATGTTTTAGTAAATATAGTTAGTTCATTATAAATAATTATATCTTTAACTATTGGTATATGCATAAAAATTGTTTGCATAGTCTTTCTAAAATTTTTAATTTTTTTATACGCAAATGTAAATAATATAATTATTAATAAAATAATCAATATTATTGTAAAAATATTATTTTTTAAAAAAGTACTTAAATTAATAACAAAAGATGTTATACCACTTAATTTTAAGCCATTTTTATTATATATATCAACAAATTTAGGAATGATAAATACTAAAATAAAAGTAATAACAGCAATAGCAAAGACACTTATAATAGCAGGATAAGTCATAGCACTTTTCATTTGTTTTTTAGTTTCATCTACTTCAGTATAATAATTTGCCATATCTTCTAAAGTTTCAATTAATGTTCCACTTGCTTCCGAAGCCTTTATCATATTAATGAGTAATGCAGGAAAAACATTTCCTTGTTTTTCTAAAGCAACTGAAAAAGAAGAGCCTAAAGTAAGTTCAAAATAAATTGATTGTAAAGTTCTTTTCCGACTTTTATTTTTAGTTTGTCTAATTAATATTTTAATTGCATCATTTAAAGAAATACCAGCTTTTAAATAGGTAGCTAATTGTGTTAACCAAAATATTAATTCTTTTGTTTTTAATTTTGAACTTGATAAATCTTTATTTAAAAGATTTATCATAAAACTAGTTTCAATACTATATACAGTATACCCTTCATTAATTAAAAAAGCATTTATATCTAACTTAGAATAACCACTCATCGTACCAGTAATTATTTTACCATTTTCATCTTTAACTTTATATTTATATATATTACTTTCTTTACTACGGGTTGCTCCAGATGTTTCTAAATCTTTTAATAATTCATTATGCTCTTCTTCTAATTTATTTGCTTCACTACTTTTAAATAAATCGACAAATATATCATAAAAACATACTCTAATACCTATTACAGCATAATAAAAAATATGGTATATAAAAAGAATAATACTTTTAAAGAAACTAACAAATATATTATTTTTTCTAGTATTATTCTCCATAATATAACTCCTTACTATTCTATTTAGAATTATAACATAAATATTAATAGGTTGCTAGTATATGTTTTATTATGTTTTATTATGTTTTATTAAAGAAAAAGAGAGAGAAGTCTCCAAGGTTCTTCCGAAAGTTTCCGGAAGAAGATAGAAAGTAGATAGAAATATCTGCTTTTTTAAATTGAAGAAATAGAATTAATAACTGACTCTAATAAAGATAAATCATCTAAAGTTGACACAAAGGCAAGATAACATCGTTTAAAAAGGTTGACTATTTTTTGTTTTCCGTATACAATTCTCTTGATGAGTTTGAATTTGTTGTTGTTACCTTCAACAAATCCTGAATTTATTGA
>CANQDM010000096.1 GCA_947591505.1 uncultured Bacilli bacterium
GGATAATTATCAAATGGTGTCTCCGAAGCGATTCGAACGCTTGACCGATCGCTTAGAAGGCGATTGCTCTATCCAGCTGAGCTACGGAGACATAACTCAAAAGACAATCTGATTATATAACATTATTCCCCTAATTTCAAGAAAAAATGCATATCACCTTCCAAATTAAATGAAAAATGCATCAATTAACATATTATCAACATAAAAGATAGTCTCACCTATATCATAAGTATCTCTTATAGATAAGGCTATCGAATATTTAACTTCTTCAATAATAGAATTATCATCTAAATTTAAAACTTGATTGTTAAAACTTAAATTAACCGAATTTTCTAATATTTCATAATCTAAAAGTTCAGCTGAAGCAGTTAAATAACTAATTAAATTAGTTTGATAAGTTGGCGATGTTTTTAATTTTTCAATAATTATTTCAACTTTTTCATTTTTGGAATTAGTAATGGTAGTTACAGGTGTATAGTAAGAATAGCCTTCCATTTTACTAACATAATAAGTTGTAACTTTCGCAATATCTTTCATACTTTCAAGTTCATATACTTTATTAATCCCATAACTGCGATCTAAAACATTAGGTAGTATTTTTTTACTATGCGGAAGTTCTTTTAAAACTTCGCCTTCAACAAAAATCATTACTTTTTTAACGTCTTTAATTTCGGTTAAAGAAAATACGACTGCTTCGATTAATTTTTCTTCATTTTCTTCTTCTATATTTAAAAATTCTTTTGAAAAATTAATCTTTAAAAGACCATCTGTTAAATCTTTGGAAATAACTTTAGTGTTTTCAGGAATTATTTTTTTAAAGTTATTGGGAATATAACTAGATTGTTCTTCACTTATAGTTAAATTTTCAATTACTTCATCAATTAATTTAGAGGTATCACTACTCTTTTTAATAACTTCAAAACGCGATACTAAATTATTACTATCAATTAAATAAATTGGTGTAGTTTCTGGATCTGTATAAGTTAGTGTTGTATTAATATTATAAGCTTCTTTACTAGGAAAAAAATAAATAATTAGTAAAAATAGAAAAGATAAGGCAATAATAATAAATTTTTTGTAAGCAAATCGCTTAAGCATAAAACCACCTAGTTAATTATACTAATAAAAATTAATAATAATACTAAATAAAGATGCATTATTTTACTAAATATGGTACAATCTAATTAATAATAAGGGTGAATAAATGAAAAGATTAAAATTAAAAAGAAATGTTAAAAAATATGGGATAATTACTATTACTTCTATTGCGGTTATTATCTTTATAAGTATTGGTATCTATTCCTATATTAATATTAAAAATCAAAAAGAATTAGAAAAAACACCAGAATATAAATTAAGTGAAATTGGTTATAGTGAAGATGATATTAAAGTACTTACTAAAGTATATAAAGATAAAGAACTAAATTTCTTTTTAGAGAATAAGAAAAATGATGATTATATTGGCATTATTTCTGAGAAGCATTTTATTAAAGAATATTTTAATGATTATTTAGAATATTTAAAAGAAGCAAGAGATACTAATTATGCTTTGGCAGTAGAAAAAGTAAATACAAAAACTAATAAAGAATATTATACTAATCCAGAAGTAACTGATACATCTAAAAATGAACTAATGTTAGTTAACAAATACTACTATTTACCAGATGATTATGCACCAGAACTTGTAACTATACCCCTTGCCTATTCTTTTGGGGAGTTAGGCAGTCAAAAATGTACGCAAGATACATATGATGCTTATCTTAGACTATGGAGTGCGGCGAAAGAAGCGGGATTTTATTTAATGGTTAATTCATCATATCGTACTCGTCAAAAACAAGAAGATATATACAATCAATATAAAAATGTGCAAGGGACAGAATATGCTGATGATTATGCAGCACGGCCAGGATATTCGGAACATGAAACAGGATATGCAATTAATGTAACGATGAATGGTTATACGGATAAAACATTTAAAGATACCGATGCTTATCCTTGGCTTAAAGAAAACGCTTATAAATATGGCTTTGTTTTAAGATATCCAGAAGAAAAAGAAGAAATAACAGGATTTGATGCTGAAGCTGGACATTTAAGATATGTAGGAGTTGAAGCAGCAACATATATTCATGAAAATAATATGACTTTTGATGAATATTACGCTTACTTTGTCAAGTAGGCTTTTTCTTTAGGAAAATAGTTTAAAAATACTTAAAAATTTGCTATAATGTAGGCAGGTGAAGTATGTGAATTATCCCAACCAAATAAAAAAAGAATTTCATAAAAATATCAATTATGCTAATCGGGGTATGGATTTAGAGAATATCATTAATGACACCAATGAATATTTAAGATGTCAAGATATTGCTCTAATATATAAGAAACCTACTCCTATTGGGGTTGTCAAAGTAAATTATGAAAATAACAAACAAGTAATAAACAAAGCATATTTTGCTACCCAATCAACACTTGATTATAATGGCTTATATAAAGGAAGATATGTCGAATTTGATGCCAAAAGTACTGAATCTAAAACATCTTTTCCGCTAAGTAATATACATCCGCATCAATTAAAACATATGCGAAGTGTTATAAGACATGGTGGGATTGTATTTTTAATTATTCAAATGAATAGTTTAATTTACTTAGTAAATGGTGTTGATGTTATTGAGTTTATTGATAACAATACAAGAAAAAGTATTCCATACTCATTTATAGAAAAATATGGTTATCAACTTGAATATAATTATAATAAAGGATTAAATTATTTAAAATATGTAGATATCATTGGAGGTATAGATAATGAAAAAAATTAAATTAAAAAGTAAACCTAGTACTGATGCAAAAGTTTCAAAACGAAATCCAGCAGTTTTGTGGGCATCATTTTTTATAATTATCTTATATATGGCTATTGCGGTTGTAAGTGTAATTTTAATATTTGCTCTTTATATAGTAATAAGCTCACCAAATTTTGATAAAGAAAAATTATATCAAAAAGAACCGAGTATTTTATATGATGTAAATGGTAAAGAATTTGCTAGAGTTGGTGCTGAAAATAGTACTGTTATTACTTATGATGAAATCCCTGATGTATTAGTTGATGCTCTAGTTGCAACAGAAGACTCAAGATTCTTCCAACATAGTGGCCTTGATTTATTTAGATTTATAAAAGCATCTTTTGGACAAATCCTTCATAGTAATACAGCCGGAGGAGCATCTACTCTATCAATGCAAGTTATGAAAAGAACTTATAACGGTAGCGAAGATGAAGGCCTTGCAGGTATTATCCGTAAGTTTAGAGATATATATATGGCAGTCTTTAAACTAGAGGCTAAATACACTAAAGAAGAAATTATTGAATTTTATTTAAATTCACAATGGTTTGCTAATGATGGTAATGTTAACTATAATGGTATTGTTGGTATTGAACAAGCATCTTTATATTATTTTGGTAAATCTAGTAAAGATTTAAATTTAGCTGAAGCCTCTCTACTTGCAGGAATGTTCCAAAATCCATATCGATATAGACCATATAGTAAACCTGAAGAATGTCGTACTAGACAAAGAACAGTTTTAAAATTAATGGTAAGACATGGTTATATTACAGAAGATGAGATGAATGATGTTCTAGCTATTCCAATTGAATCAATGCTAATAGAGCAAAAAAATGTAAGTAATACTATTGAAGTTGATAGTAATCAAGCATTTGTTGATTATGTTGTTAAAGAAATTCAAGATGATTTAAAACTTAATCCTAGAAATGTATCTTTAAAAATATATACTACTTTTGATCCTGATGTTCAAAAATATCTTGAAAAAGTTGAAAATGGTGATGTTCATGCCTATATTGATGATACTATTCAAGAAGGTATTGCTGTTACATCTGTAGAAGATGGTTCAATCGTTGCCTTATCTGGTGGTCGTGACTATAAAGCTAAAGGAACGAACTTTGCTACAGGAATTAGAAGACAACCAGGATCTACTGCTAAACCAATATTTGATTATGCAATGTATATAGAAAATATAAGTCAAAGTACATATGCAATGTTACTTGATGAAAAAACTACTTATTCTAATGGTCAATCAATTAATGACTATGATAATAGAACTAAAGGCTTAATTACAATGCGTTATGCGTTGCAAGACTCAAGAAATATTCCAGCCTTAAGAGCATTTAAAGCAGTTGCTAATATTGATAAAAAAATAATTGAGGATTTTGTTCATAGTGTTGGTATTGATTATGGTGAAGAATTATTTGAATCTGCATCAATTGGTGGTATCGATTGTGCATCTCCACTACAAATGTCAGCAGCTTATGCATCCTTTGGTCGTGGCGGTTATTATATAGCACCTTATGCTTATACTAAAGTTGTTAATAATGAAACAGGTAAAACAATAAATCATAGTTATAATAAAGAAAAAGTTATGGAAGAATCAACTGCTTATTTAATGAATAATATTTTGGATTCAGTTTATGGTGGTGGTAATATTGCTGGTAAAACTGGTACTACTAACTTAGATAGTACAACTAAGAAAAATTATGGTCTTCCTGGTGGAGCAATTAGTGATTCATGGATTATAAGTTATTCAACTAAATACTCTATATCTTTCTGGTATGGTTATGAATCATTGCAAAAAGCTTCCGAAGCATATAAAATTGCAAAAGAAAATAAGAAATC
>CANQDM010000097.1 GCA_947591505.1 uncultured Bacilli bacterium
GACCTTTTTATCGCTATTATGATGCTGATGGAGGGAATCGCCCTCATAGTTGGTATGCAGATCATTCCCTTTTTATCAGTAATAATTCTCCTTGGTTTGTAAGGGGAGGTAGTAATACAGATGGAAGAAAATCAGGCCTATTTTATTTTGGTCCTCACGGTGGAGGGACTATAAATCATGTCTCATTTCGTTTGGCTCTTGCCCCTATTAATTAAAGGTTTTAATATAATGATTATAATTGTGAAAAATTAGTGAAATTAGCACTCAAGGCTTGTAATTGCTAAAATTTGTGCTATAATTATAAATGTAAAAGACATAAATGAGTCTTTTATGGGTATTATAATTATATAGTGCTAACCCTTTTGGGCGAACGACGCAAACTGAAAGGAAGATTGATAATATGATGTTAATACCAAGAAGAAATTCATTTGATTTATGGGATGAGGTGTTTAATGATCCATTCTTTAGTAATCACGAATCAAAAATAATGAGAACTGATATTAAAGAAAATAAAGATAATTATGACATCTTAATCGATTTACCAGGTTATGAAAAAGAAGACATCAAAGTTGATGTTGAAGATGGTTACTTAAATGTATCTGCTTCAATGAATTCTCATCATGAAGAAAAAGAAGATGGTAAATTTGTAAGAAGAGAAAGATACTTTGGTGAATGTTCTCGTAGTTTCTATGTTGGCGATGAACTACAAGCTGAAGATATTAAAGCATCATTCAAAAATGGTACTTTAAAACTTGAAGTTCCAAAAATAGAAGAAACTAAGAAAATACCAGAAAAGAAATACATTGATATTGATTAAAAGTTGACTCGTTTCAACTTTTTTTCATTTTACAAAGTATTTTTAGATTTAATAAATTCTCTTAAGATTTTAGTTAATGCTCTTTTTTCAATTCTTGATACATAACTACGTGATATACCTAGAGAGTCCGCTATTTCTTTTTGGGTTAAATCTTTCTCATTATTAAGACCATATCTTTTAATAATAATTTCTTTTTCTCTTTTATTAAGTTTTTTCATATATTTATTTAAAAGATTAATATTATCTTTAACTTGAATAGTATCTAGAATATCTTCACTTTTATCTTCTAACATATCAACTAAATTAATTTCATTACCTTCTTTATCATAACCAATTGAGTCATTTAAAGATACGGTAAATTGATTCTTTTTATTGCTTCTATAATACATTAAAATTTCGTTTTGAATACAACGAGCAGCATAAGTAGTTATTTTCACCTTTGGTGTTTTTTTGTAAGTATCAACACCTTTAATTAAACCAATTGTCCCAATGGAAATTAAATCATCAGTTTCAGTACTTTTACTATCAAATTTTTTAACAATATGGGCTACTAATCGTAAATTATGTTCAATTAAAATATTACGAGCATCTGTATCACCCTCTAGCATTAAATCAACATATTTATCTTCTTCTTCGCTTGATAGGGGTGGAGGAAAAACATTATTGCCATAAGAACCAGTAAAGAAAAGCATACTTTTAACAATATTTATTAAATTTAAAAACATAAAACACATCCTTAGTAAACTATATGTAAATTTACAAAAATTTTCTTAAAAAATTAATTAGTGCAAATGTTGGCTTTTTCATATATAATATATTTAGGTGGTAGTATTTATGAAGAAAGTAGTTTTAGTTGATGGTAATAACTTATTATTTCGTTCTTATTATGCAACAGCATACACTGGTAGTATAATGCGTAATAGCAAAGGATTTCCTACTAATGCCTTATATGGTTTTACGGGGATGATTAATAAAATTATTGCGGAAGAAAATCCGGAATATATGGTTGTAGCATTTGATATAGGCAAAAACTTTCGGAAAGAAAAATATGATTTTTATAAAGAAGGAAGAAGTGAAACACCAGATGATTTAAAACTACAAATGCCTCTAGCCAGAGAAATACTTAAGGCAATGGGTATCGCCTACCTTGAGCTTGCCCCATATGAAGCTGATGATATTATTGGGACAGTGGCAAAACACGCTGAAAGTAATCCAGAATACTACACTTTAATTGTGTCATCTGATAAAGATTTACTGCAATTAATTAGTTTTGAAACCGAAATTAAATTATTAAAACAAAGTGGATTTATTCGTTATAATGAAGAATCTTTTAAAGCTGATTATGGTATTGAACCTATTAAAATAATTGATTTAAAAGCATTAATGGGGGACGCATCTGATAATATTCCTGGTGTTAAAGGGATTGGTGAAAAAACTGCTTTAAAATTATTACAAGAATATAAATCTTTAGATGGTATTTATGAAAATATTGAGAATATTAAAGGTAAAAATCAAGAAAAATTATTACAAGATAAAGATAATGCTTATATGAGTTATGAAATAGCAACTATATATAGAGATGTTCCTATAAATGTTAATTTTGAAGATTATAAATATACAGGTAAAGTAGGAGAAAATTTAAAGAAAATATATGAAGAATTAGAATTTTTCTCCCTTCTAAAAAATCTACCAACTGAAAAAAAAGAAATTAAAGAAAATAAATATATCAAAGTTAAAGATTTAAAGGAAATAAAATTAGATAAAGATATTGCTTTTTATTTAGAAGTTAGTGATGTTAATTATCATTTTGGTGAAGTTTTAGCCTTAAGTATTACCGATAAAAATAATACATATTATATTCCTAAAAATTTAGTTAAAGATGCTTTTAAATTAATGCAAGATAAAAATGTTATAACTTATGATTTAAAGAAATCTTTAGTAGTGTCAAAAGAAAATATTAAATGTGATTTTGATTTAATGATAGCATCTTACTTAGTAGATTATCCTGCTAGTGATGATATAACTAAATTAATGCGTACATTTAATGAAGAATGTATTTCTTATGAAGATTTAAAAAAGAGTAATTTTACTAATTTAGAAAATGTTATTACTTTAAAAAGTAAATTTATTTATGAATATAGTCAAAAAATTAAAGATGAAATGATTAATAGTGGGCAAGAGAAAATATTTAAAGAAATTGAAATACCTTTAACATATGTTTTGGCTGATATGGAAATAACAGGTTTTAAATTTGAGCAAAGCGCTCTTTTAGATATGAAAAAGGAAGTAGCGGAAAAAATAGATACCGTTACCAAAGAAATTTTAGAGTTAAGTGGGGAAGATTTTAATGTGGCTAGTCCAAAACAACTCGGAATTGTATTATTTGAACATATGGGAATTGGTAAAAGTAAAAAAATAAATAGAGGTTATAAAACTGATACTAAAACTTTACAAAAATATGTGGATAAACATCCAATTATTCCAAAAGTTTTAGAATACAGAAGTCTTGCTAAATTACAAAATACTTACCTTGATGGTTTAAATGATTTTGTCTTAAGTGATGGTAAAATTCATACTATTTTTAATCAAACTCTAACTAGAACAGGAAGACTTTCCTCAATGGATCCAAATTTACAAAATATTCCAACGAGAGAAGAATATGGTAAACAAATTAGACTTGCTTTTGTGCCAAGCAATGATTTAATATTAAGCGCAGATTATTCCCAAATTGAACTTCGCATTTTAGCCCATATATCAGAATGCCAAGAATTAATCGATGCATTTGTTAATGATGAAGATATTCATACTAAAGTAGCAGCGGATATTCATGGTATACCAGAAAGTGAAGTTACTAAACATATGCGGAGTATGGCTAAAGCCGTCATCTTTGGGATTGTATATGGTATATCTGGTTTTGGTTTAGGAGAAAATCTCCATATTTCAAGAAGCGATGCTAATAGATTTATTGAGAAATATTATGAACTATATCCTGGAGTAAAAAATTATATGACTAATATCGTAAAAGAAGCTTATGAAACGGGTCAAGTTAAAACTATGTTTGGGCGTATCAGAAAAATTGATGAGCTTAAAGATAGTAAATATGTAGTTCGAACAATGGGTGAAAGAATGGCTCTTAATACCCCAATTCAAGGAACTTCTGCTGATATTATGAAAATGGCCATGATTGAAGTTTATAAAAAATTAAAAGAAAATAATTTAAAAAGTAAAATGATTTTACAAGTACATGATGAAATTATAATTGATGCTGTAAAAGAAGAAATACCAAAACTAAAAGAATTAATTAAAGATACTATGGAAAATATAGTTAAATTAAGTGTTCCTTTAAAAATAGAGATAAATACGGGTGTTAATTGGTATGATGCAAAATAGGTTATATTATTTAACCTTTTTTTGTGCTACAATAAAATTGAAGGTGATAATATGCCAGAGATTGCAGAAGTAGAAACAGTAAAGAATGTTTTAAAGAAAAGAATATTAAATAAAAAAATTAAAGATGTCAAAATTATCTATGGTAAAATAATTGAAAATGATTTAGATGAATTTAAAAATATTTTAATTGATAATGAATTTAAAGATATCTTAAGAAAAGGTAAATGGTTAATCTTTGAACTAAAAAATCATTATTTACTATCTCATTTAAGGATGGAAGGCAAATATTTTATTAAAAATAGTGATGAAGAAATAGCTAAACATGAACATATCATTATTAGTTTTAATAATAATACTGATTTAAGATATCATGATACTCGTAAATTTGGCCGAATGAAAATAGTAGATAAAGATAAATTATGGGAA
>CANQDM010000098.1 GCA_947591505.1 uncultured Bacilli bacterium
AATATTCTTAACCAGTTAGCTTTAAGTTTATTCGCTAAAATTGAACTTAATAGATTTGCTAACTGGTTAAGAATATTCCTTTCTATTAAATTCAACTTTAGCTATTTAATTATATCGCGTTTTTTATTATTTTTCTATATATTTAACTCCACCAATCTAATACACAGCAATTTTTTGTGAAAATTTTCATAAAAAAAAGGAAATCAATAAAAAAATTACTATATATATAAGTGAAAGGAGGTTTTTTATAATTTACACCAAAGTGTTTTACAACCTAAAGTATGACAGAGTTTTTAAAAGCATTTTGGCTAATCCCAATAATCCTAAAGTATTAGAATTAATCTTATCAGATATCTTAGATAAAGATGTTCATATTTATGAAATTTATGACTAATGAAAGACCTGTTAAAAATAAATTACATAAAGTTAATATTTTAGGTGTTTTAATTTATACGGATGATGATACTTTAATTAATGTGGAAATTAATACTAATTATTCAGAAAGTATTAAACTAAGAAATTTAAGTTATTATGCTTCAATTTATGAAGAAAGTATTAAAGATATAACTAATAGAAAAATTAAAACAATCCAAATAAATATTAATCATAATGATAAGAGTAAAAAACTTAAGAAAATATTTCATATATGGGAAGATACTTTAAGAGAAAAATATACTGATTATTTTTGTATTATCGATATAAATGTAGATAGATACAAAGAATTATGGTATGATAAAAATATCAAAGGAAATAAAGAACATATCTATTTAGTAATGTTGGGAGCAAATGCTAAAGAACTTGAAAAATTAAGTAAAGTGGATAAGTATGTAAAGGAAGTGAGTGATAAAGTGTTTATCTTTAATGCCGATGGAACTTATACAAAAACAATCTCAAGAGATGATGAAATGAAATTACTTGGTAAATTAGAAGGCTATGATAATGGTTATGACAATGGTTATGATAAAGGCGTAATTAAAGTAGCAAAAAATTTACTAAATATGGCTATGCCGGTCAAAAAAATTGAAAAAGCCACTGGACTTTCTAAAAAAGAAATTTTAAAGTTGAAAAAGAATGATTAGTTCAAAATAACTAGTCATTTTTTTTGACATCATTTGTCGAAGTTGTTTAAAATTATTTAATTTTGTTCTATATTATAATAGCAGGTGAATGTATGTTAAGAATGGATATGGAGTATAAGCATAAGATACTTTTTATACGTTTAAATGGTGAATTAAAAAGAAAATCTTGTTATAAAATTAATAACTATTTAAATCCTGTACTAGCTAAACATAAAATAAAAGTATTAATTATTAATTTAGCTAAGTTAAAAAGTATTGATGGGGCCGGAATTGATGCCTTGTTAAGATTAAAATGCACCATGAGGAAAAACAAAGGAATTATACTTATATGTCATGTACCTTCAAATTTAAGTGAAGCCTTAAAATCTTTAAAATTGCAAGTAGTGCCAAATGAAAAATCTGCCTTAAATTTGATTTGAGGTGTGAAAGGGTGAACTATGAAGAAAAAATAATAAAAGATAACGAAAAACTAATATGGAAGTTAGCTAGTCATTTCTATGGTGTTGATAAAAATGATTTATATCAAGCTGGAGTAGTTGGTCTACTTAAAGCCTTAAAGAAATGGGATAAGGATGGCAATACGAAATTTTCGACTTATGCTCATGATTATATTTTTGGGGAAATGTATCTTCTAGCTAGTAATAAAAATATTAAGATAAGTAAAGATATCTTACGACTTTATAAAAGTATTGAAAAAGCTAGATATGTATATGCTCAGAAATTAGGCAAAGTACCAAATAATTTAGAAATATCAGAACTTTTAGGTTTAAGCTTAGAAGACGTGGAAATGGCAATGAGTAGTGCTAATAGTATTTTATCTTTAGATAATAATACGGATGAAGTTAGAAGTTATTATGAAACAATTGGTGAATGTACTGATTACGATACCAAGATATTAATTGATGATAGTTTTAAAGTTTTATCTAAGGCAGAACAAGATATTATTAAATCAAGATATTTTGAAGATTTAACGCAAAGTGAAGTAGCAAGAAAACTTAATATGACCCAGGTAATGGTTTCAAGGTACGAAAAGAAAAGTATTAATAAAATGCGGGAATATTTACAAATATAAGTATAAATAAATTTATTTTTTATCATAATAAGAGTGGTGAAAAATAATGAATAAAGATGAATATCAAAAGTTAGTAAAATCACTTTCACCTAAAGAGCCAAAACTTCGTAATGCCGGTGTTGCTTTTTTAGTCGGTGGTAGTGTTGGTTTTATTGGGGAAGTAATTGTCAATATTTTAATGGAGTCTTTTGGCTTATCCCGGGTTGATTCTTGTGCTTGGCTAGCATTTATTCTTATCCTTTTTGCAACATTTATGACTGCAATTGGCAAATTTGATAATTGGGTAGCCAAATGTAAATGTGGATTAATTATTCCAACAACTGGTTTTGCCCATAGTGTGCAAAGTGCTGCCCTTGATTACAAAAAAGATGGGCTAGTTACAGGAATAGGAGCCAATATTTTTAAACTTGCTGGTTCTGTTATCCTTTATGGAATTGTTAGTGCTTTCTTTTTAATACTAATTAAGGTGGCGCTATATGGCTAGTTTAAAATTTAACAATGTCTATTTAAATGATTGGTTTACGATAACTGGACCACTTGAAAGTAATAGTAGACTTAAAAAGTTAGACCTTGTGATGGATGATTACTATTACGGTGAAAAAACTTTTGAAAAAGCCGAAGCCAAAATGCAAAGTGTAGTTATGCAAAGACTTTTAGAAAGAAATAAACTAAAATATGAAAATGTTGATATTATTGTTGGTGGTGATTTACTTGATCAGATAACCGCCACAAATTATGCTTGTATAAATATGCCAATCTCTCTTTTAGGCATCTATAGTGCTTGTGCTACTTTTCCGGAATCTTTAATAGTTTCTAGTATGTTTATTGAAAATAAAGATATCAAAAGAGCATTAAGTATTACAAGTAGTCATAATTTAACAGCCGAAAGACAATTTCGTTATCCGATTGAGTACGGCTCTCCGAAACCCCATACATCAACATTTACAGGAACAGCATCCATTAGTACCCTTATGTCAAAAGAAACAGGTAAAATCAAAATAGAATCAGCAACTATTGGTAAAGTTACTGAAATGGGTATTAAAGATGCTAATAACCTAGGAGCTGTAATGGCTCCGGCCGCAGCCCGCACTTTATATGAACACTTAACTGACTTAAAAAGAGATATAAATTATTATGATTTAATTTTAACTGGTGATTTAGGTTGTATTGGTAGTAATATATTTAAAGAATATGTTTTAAGAAAATACAATCTAAAAGTTAAAAAGTATCTAGATGCTGGTTGTGAATTATATGTTAAAAGCGAGGAAGTGTATTCCGGTGGTTCAGGTCCTGCGTGTCTTCCTTTAGTTTTATTTAATAAAATACTACCTTTAGGAAAATATAAAAAAATATTAATTATTGGAACTGGTGCCTTACATAGTAAAACATTTGTAAACCAAAAAAATCCTATTCCAGCCATTGCCCATGCTGTTAGTTTGGAGGTAATGTAAAATGTATATTCAAGCCTTTATTTTTGCGGGACTAGTTTGTCTAATTTGCCAAGTAGTACTTGATAATACTAAGCTTACCCCAGGACATATTACGAGTGGTGTAACCGTAATCGGTGCCTTACTATCTTTCTTTGGAATTTACGATAAGATAATTGCTTGGGCTGGTGCAGGAGCAACCGTTTTAATTGCCAACTTTGGTCATATGCTTTATTCAGCCGGAATTGCCGGTTATGAAGAAGCAGGAGTTCTAGGACTTTTTTCTCAACTATTATGTTCATCGGGTATAGCAATAGTTAGTGTAGTAGTTTTCTCTTTTATCTTTACAATAATATTTAAAGCCAAAGATTAAAGACTTAAAAGAATTTTTAGGTCTTTTTTTAAAATATCATTGACAAATATATGTTCGCTGTAGTATAGTTAATTTACATTCCTGAATTTATCAGTTTTGAAAAGACAAAATCTCCCAAACCCTTTGTTTATAAGGATTTGAGAGATTTTTAAATGCTTAAAAAAGTGCGTACGTTATTTAATTTTTTGTTTGTTTACAAATTTTTTTAATATTCTTATTATCTATAATTTCATAATCAGTACAAAAGCCAAATTTTTCATGTAATAAATCAGTTATATCAGTCCTAGTGTAAATTGGAGAATAGCCAATTTGTTCATTTTTCAATTCATATTTTTTTAAAGTATCAATAATTTCTGAAACAGTGTATTTTTCATCAAGTTTCTTTTCTAAATATCTAAATATAACTAGAGATAAGAAGCAAGTAAGAAAGTGAGCTTTAATTCTGTCTTCTCTAGATAAATAAACAGGCCTAGCTTTAAATTCAGTTTTCATGATTCTGAATGATTCTTCAATTTCCCATCTTTTTTTGTTAATTTTAATTATTTCTTCTACCTCATCTTCTAAGTTAGTACAAACAGCATATAAACCATCAAATAAAGCTTCATCATTAATTTTATCTTGATTTAGATTATAATTGTTTACTTCAGCAACTTCACCATCTTTAGTTGTA
>CANQDM010000099.1 GCA_947591505.1 uncultured Bacilli bacterium
ATTATCCATAAAATAATGTTCCTTCCTTTAATTAAGGTATTATTATAAACATTACTTTAAAAAAGTCAATATGTTCACTTTAAATTAGTCAGGGTGTTCACTTTAAAAAAGTCGGCATCTATACTTTAAATTAGTCAATATTTTATCTTTAGTAAATATAGGCCATTGGGACTAGCAGTTGGTAATCTTTTTTCTAACTCTGGACTTTCTAACATATCTTTTATAACACTTTTATCAATTTTATCTTTACCTATTTCAATTAAAGCCCCAACTAAATTTCTTACCATATACCGATAAAAGGCACGACCAGTAAATTTTAAATATATAGTGTTATTAAATTTATAAATATTTATTTTATAAATTGTACTATGATAATCATCTCTATTGCCTGAAACAAAATTATGAAAATCGTGAGTACCTAAAAATAATTTAGATGCTTCCTTCATCTTTTTGATATCTAATTTATATTTAATAACGTTATAATAATTACTATCTTTTTTTCCACTTAAATCTATTTTATAAAGATATGTTTTAGATAATGCACTATGTCTTGCATGAAAATCATCATCTACTACTTTTACTTTTTTTATTTTAATATCTTCTAAAACATTATTTAATTTATTCTTTAAATTGCATATATCTTTCTTTGTTTCAAAATGCACTACTTGATATAAAGAGTGAACTCCAGCATCAGTTCGACCTGCTCCTTTAACTAAAATATCTTCATTTAAAATATTACTTAGAGTACTTTCTAAATATCCTTGTACATTTCTCACATTTTTTTGCCTTTGAAAGCCATAAAATTTAGAGCCATCATAACTTAATACTAACATTACTTTCATGATACACTCCGGTAAATATCTTTAATAAGTTCATGAATATCAGTTGTCTTATTAATTCTTTTCTTATCTTGATTAACAAATTTAACAAATTCAATTATTTTAGGCATTTTAGTATATTTATATAAATTATCATCATAAAAATCATTGGTTTTATACACTATTTCATGATTTCTAATAACTATGATTGTTTTAACTAAATTAAAGAATACTTTAACATCATTATCTATGATAATAATTTGTTTATGAAAATCACGATTTAATTTTTTAAATAATTTTTGCATATATTCAATATCTTGATTATTTAGAGATAAAGATAAATTACCAACAATAATTACTTTTTCTCTTAGTTTAGTAATTAATTCTATTTTCCATAACTCACTTATAGTTAAATCTTCATATTTTTTATTTAAAATACTCTCATCTAATCTAGCAATTTTTAAAGCTTTTTCAACATTTGGAATATTTAAATCAGCAAGTGTTTTAAATTTAGTTAATTTACTTTGGTATGTTGAAATAACTCCAATGATACCTGATTCATTTAATAACTTTCTTATTTCCATAGGGCACCTTTTAAAGATGCATTATCTTTATATATTTTATCTACTAAATCATAGTCTTTTAAAAGAAGAGATAACTCAGTAATAAAAGGTAAGTTTAAACCTACTTTTTTAATTAATTTTTCACATTTTAAAACTTCATCAGTAGAGCCTTCCACTAATATTTTTTTATCATCATAAATAATTAAATAAGATGTATATAATGCTTCTTCTATATTATTAGTAAAATTTATATATTTAATGTTATTATCTTCTAAAGCTTTAAATATTTCTTTTATTTCTTCATCAGCATAATAATGAAGCACATTAAAAAATATTACTTTTTTATATTGAAGTAATTCATCTATTTTAAATTTTTGCTCTACTACATGATAATCATTATAATTATCTAAGATATGCTTATTTATATTAGTACTAATAATGGTAACGCTTGTTTCTTTCATTATTTCTCCTTATTTTTGATATGATTTTCTTTAATAGCTTTTATCTTTCTAAAGTTATGATTAATACCAGACTTACCTACTTGATAATCAGTTTCCATACTTATAATGTTAGCAAGTTCTGCTAGTGATACATCAGGATATTTCTTCCGATAAGATATAACTAATGCAACATGTTCATCAAGTAAGCTTATTAAATCATTATCTTCTAAATATTTGATATCTTCAAGTTGATTTAAACCACTTTTAATCGATTTTTCTTGATTAGCAAGTTCACAATTATTAAGACGATTAACCATATTTTTATGATCACGATAAATACGGGTATCTTCAAATTCAAATAAAGAATTAATGGCCTTAAACATCTTAATTAAATCACTTATTGACTCACTCATTTTAATATAAGTAATATATTTATAATTTCTTTTAATAACTTTGGCATTTAATTTAAAATAATTAAGTAAATTTTCGATATAGGTAGCATCTTTTTTATTATCTAAAATAAACTCTAAATGATAACCACTAGTTTTAGGATTAGAAACATTACCTATACCAAGGAAGGCTCCTTTTAAAAAGGCAATTTTTTCTTCATCACTATCTAAACTAGGTAAACTTTTTAAATCAATTGCGTTTTTAATAAAATCTATTTTTTCATTTATTTCTAAAATATATATTTGTTTAACTCGAAATCTTTTTTGAACTCTTACGATTATTTTGGGAGATACTCCTAGAAGTTCTTTAATAATTTTATAAATAAATCTAGTAACAGAGGCATTTTCTAAAGTAATAGTAATATTATCTTTTATCGAAGAATTATAGCGTAAAAAAGCATCTAGAATACATCTTGCTTCTATTTCATTATTATCAAGTTTACTAATTTCTTCTTTTAGTCTAGTTGTGAAGGTCATTTTTAACGCCATCCATTAAATAAGAAAATACTAAGTAGCCAGTTTTTAGTGAATCATGTCTATATACATTATCTTCTACGGTATATAATTTATCGGCAATTACATATTTATGCATTTTTTCTAATGTTTCAGTATCCAATTCTACTGGATCTTTTTGTTCTTTCTTAGAATATTTCTTAACTAATTCTGAATTCATTTTAGCATTATTAGCAATAACTATATCAATAGTATTTTTACCTAAATAACTTTCTAATAATTTAATATGATCACTTACTTTATAATCATCAGTTTCACCTGGTTGGGTAAATAAATTACAAATATACATTACTTTTGCTTTACTATTTTTAATAGCGTTATTTAATGTAGTATTTAGCAAGTGGGGAATAATACTTGTAATTAAACTTCCTGAAGATAATATTATTAAATCTGCTTTCTTAACAGCATCAATTACTTTGGGATTGACTGTTATATCATTAGAATAAGCAATTTCCGTAATATTATGTTTAGATTTAGTTATTTGTTCTTCGCCAACTATTTTTTTACCATTTTCTAAAATACCTACTAAATCAACATTATCTTCAGTTAAAGGTAACACTGTTCCTTTGACATCTAATACTTTAGCAAGAATTGGTAGAGAGTCATCAAAATTACCTTTTAAATCCAAAAGTGCTGTTAATAATAAGTTTTTGATGGAATGGTTTCCTAAAGTTTTTGATTTAGTAAAGCGATAATTCATAAGTTCTCTTATATCATTATCACATTCACTCATTGAAAGTAACACTTTAGTTAAATCACCAACAGCGGGAATATTGTAATCTTTGCGAACTCTTCCTGTACTTCCACCATTATCAGAAACTGATACAACTGCAGTAACATCTATCGGGAATAATCTTAAACCTTTTAAAAGTTGTGAAAGGCCACTTCCACCACCAAATATAACAATTTTTTTCAAATTAATCACCTACTTAATAATAATACATAAGCTATTAATTATTTTAACACATTTAAAAAAACTAGCCAATAGTTATGACTAGTTTACTAATTAATTTAAAGGTGCAAGGACAAGACGAAAACTTCCATTGTTATGAGCTTCACCACTGTGCCCAGAGAAGTAAAACTGACCACCTAAAACGCCACTCCACCATGCACCACCACGTATGGACCAAGACGTGTCATATAACGAATCATATGAAGTATTTGCAAAAATTCCATTATCACCATACCAACTACCATGAGGATAAGAACCACCTTCAAATTCATAGTAACTATAAAATGGTCCCATTTCTCCCGTAGCATCACCTAATATTCTATTATTATAAGTATAATATGAACTATTTTTATTATATTTATCTATATAGCCATTGGCCATTTCACTTTCTAATGTTTGTGTATCAAAACCACTATCTTTTCCAGGTATTCCTTCCATACAAGCTGCCATATATTCCCAGGCTCCACCACTCATATCATATATGCCACTTATATTTCCTGATGTACTTGCTAAATATCCAATGGGAGTATTCCACGGTTGAGTTTTTGACCCTTCAGTATGTTCTGATGAATCACCCGTAGCTGTGCTTTGATTTGTATTTGGTGCTGCACTATAACCTGTATAAAAATCACTTGCATTATTCATATTTATTTCATTACCAATACCATATTGAGAGTGTGAAAGGTAAACTGCTGCTCCCCATTCCGTATTCTTCATCATATGACTATCTAAATTAATTGCAAAATCTTTAGCTGCATCATAGAATACTCTTACTGTTTTTTTTCTTGGTTGTGTTAAACATTATGACTGATTAATATATTCAGCATATGCAACATTTAAATCAATAGGCATTTTAATAGAAAA
>CANQDM010000100.1 GCA_947591505.1 uncultured Bacilli bacterium
TTTGTTTCCACATATTCAATTGCTTCAATATATACACCAGTATTAACAGTAATTGATTCTTCGCCAATTGGTTTATCAGTATAATTATATTGATCACTTAAAGCATAATCTGCTAAAATTTTAACTTTATAATTACCATCTGTACTACCATCATAAGATAGTGATACTTCACCTTTTCTTGCGTATTCTTCCGGTGTTAATATTTGTGATGCAATAACTGCCCCAGTAGAATCAACTAAAACAACTTTTAAACTACTAATAGCACTACTTTCATCTTTAATACTAAATTTAGCAATAATAGTTTTATTTTCTTCGTCTTCTTGAACATTTAAACTAATTACTTTTGGTGAATCTTTTAAAACAGTATAAGTAAGTGTATTAGCATCATAATCTTCTTTATTATTAAATGTTTTTAAAGATTTTAGTCTAACACTATCTAAATTAACTTTATGCCTACCAACAGATGTATCAGCATCTTCTAAGATAACTTCATAATTATTACCATCTATTTTACTAATAATATAACTATTAGTTTTACTCCCAATAGTTAAAGAAGCATTTTCAACTGGTACTCCTTTAGTATTAGTACTTGTAAAACTTATAACTGGTTTTTCACCTTTTTTAATGGCATCTGTAATACCTAAATCAGTTAAAGTGAAGTTATAATCTCCCCCAATCATAAAGGAATGGTTAAACATTGTTTGGTTATTAAAATGATTATTTTCATCATTTTTATTACTATCTAAATCATATTCTCCTACTACTTCTAAACGATAAATTTTATCTTCATCAACTGGAATATCACTTATTTTAGTGGTACTTTGTACCTTTTCCTTAGCAATAACTGTTTCCCCATCATAAATAGTAGCTTCCCCACTAATAAAAGCATCTTCTGTATCTACTAATTCAAAACTTAAAGAACCTTTTTCATCATTTAAATTAAATTTATTAACATAAGGCGTATCTTTTAATACTTCTCTTGCAAATTTAAGTTTAGTATTTACTTCTTTACCATTAGAAAGAATTACACTAGTAATAATAAATTCATATTTACCAGCTTTATCAGCTGATTTAATAATTACAGAATATTCACCATTATTATTGATAACATCATAATATTTATTATTAATTTTAACTTTAGTTATAAATACACTTTTAGGTGTAATATCCGCCGTAAATTTTAAAGTAATATCACCTTTTTTGACAAAAGTATCTTGATTATTTTCTTCTTTTAAAGATACTTTAGTATTTTCCGTAACATTTTCGGTACTATTACCAGCATCATTTATATCAATTTTGCCATCATTATTAACATCATATTTATTATTTGGTTTTTTCTTATTACTAGTTTTATGAGGAGTATTTTTATTATCTTCTTTTGTTTCTTCTTCAGTACCAGTAATATCTAAAAGATATTCCATTATTTCTTTAGCATCGTTATAATCTTTTACTCCATCATTATTAATATCTCTTTTATTAATATTAGCAATATATAACACAGTAAAAGAAATAGTTAATACTGTAGCCACACCAACTAGAATATTTCTTAATTTCTTTTTATCTTTTTTAAATAGGGCCATATAAATAACTGATATTAATATTGCAATAGCAAAAATACCTAAAGTAACCATAAAAGGTTCAGATGTAAATACTTTAAGTTCTTCTTCTTTCTTATCTTCAGCTTCATTAGGTTTATTAGTAGGTATTTCTTCACCAGGCTTAGCATCTCTTGTAACTAAAACTGTTTTAATAGTTTTATCATATTTTTCACTATTTTTACCATCAGATACTACAACATTAGTTAAAGCAATATTAGTATCACCAACATTAGCATCATCTTTTACTTTTAAATGTACTTGAAATAATTCATTATTTAGTTTACCTGTTTCATTTATTAAGCCAAATTTCTTACTATCATCATTATAAGATACTGTCATATTTTGATTTATGCTAGTAAAATCAGCAATATCTATTTTAGTAAATACATTTTCATCATATGTAAAAGTAGCCATAACTGCATAAGCATTTACCTCATCATCTAAATTAACACTAACAGTTATTTCATCGCCAATAGTTAAGTCATTTTTATCAATATCTAAATTAATATTTTTAGCTATAACTTTAAATGGTAAAAAAATAGTCATTAAAAATAACATAAATACATACTTATATTTTGCATATTTCATTATATAAAACACCCCTTCAAAAACGATTGCTTTATATAATAGCACAATATAGCAAAAATATCTAGTATTTTTTGCGTTTTTAATTAATAATAATTATTTTAAAAATTATACTAATTGTTCTGTAATTTTAATAAAAAAATCGCTATTCCATAAATTTAAACTATTTATATCTTTAATAAAAGGTATTACATCTTCTTTAGCATTGTTATAATCTATTTCTTTAAACTTATTTATTAGCATATCTTTTAAAATATCTATATTAAAGTCATCATTTTTATCGATATATTTTGAATCAATTAATTTATTTCTTAATAATTCTAAATTAACATTAGTATCATTTGCTAGAAAAAATATATAATCATATAAATCTCTTCCTTTTGTTCTACTATGCCAATTTCGGCATAAAATAGCATGAATTTTCCCGGCAAATAAAGATGATTTATCATATAATCTTATTTGATGAGGACTAGGAAGTAATTTATATTCCATTTCATAAGTTGCTCCATTAGGTGGATTAATATCTACTTCTAATTTTATTTTTATATTTTTAAGTATTTGATTATATTGATGATTTTTTTCATTAGGAAAAAATTTTAAAATATGCTCTATTGTATCACCTTTTAAAAAGGCTGAAGATATATTAGTAGTTTTTTGCTTTTGTTTAGTACTAATTTTTAAATTTATGCCATAGGCTTTTAATTCTTTTTCTATAAAAACAAAATATTTACTTAAATCAAAATCTTTATTTGGTTTTAGTAAAGCAAAATCTAAATCTTCGGAAAATCGATCTAACTTATAAAAAATTCTTAAAGCAGTACCACCATAAAAAGCAGCTTCATTAAAAAATCCGCTCCGTGATAATCCTGATAAAACTAATTCTTGAATTATTTCTTTTAGAGCATTTATTTCATCATTAGTGTTATTTATTTCATAAGATTTAAGCATTTGTCCAATTATATTATTCATTTTCTTCTCCTCATATATTTTGCAAGTAATAGAATATTAGTAGAATGATATAGACTACTTAATTTTTCTATTATATTGACATCTAATTTATCAAATTCTGTTTCATCTATACGTAAATCATTAAATAACATATTTTCAAGATTTTCATAATTTTTTAAAGGTGATAAAGTATATAGTTTATCACATAGAGCTTTTTCTGGTTTAGCTATTTGATATGAATAATCTCCTTCTATTTTTAATTCAATTTCTTCGGAATATGCTTCTACTGGTATATCTCTATAAGTAAATACACCAAAGTCTGTATTATATTGCTTTTTCTTTTTCTTATCAAAAGTTGCACATGTAATTGTACTAACTCTTTCAGGAATTAGCCCATATAAAGAAAGAGCATATTCAAAAGAAATATATGATGGTCCATAAATACTACCTGCTAGTAAATAGCCAGGAGTATTTGGATCAGTTTCATATAATCCTGTTACTATTTTAAATAACTTGCCATCTTTTATATCTCTACTTATCTTATTATTTATATTAGCATAATTATTTAAATTATACTTTGCCATACCATTAGTAATTATCATATTTTCACCTCTCAATACCATTATACGGTATTAAGAGGTGAAAATCAATGACTTTTGCGATAAAAAATGAATAATTTTTTATATTCACTTTTGTTAATTTTTAAATAATTCATTCTTCAATTTTGAGTTTTTATATTATTTCTTACTATTTCTTCTAAATTCATTTAAAAAACCTCCCTCATTAAAGCATTAGTTAAATTTGCTTCATTTTTATATAAAGATAAATATTTTTCAATTTTATGCATATCTAAATCATCAACTATTTTTCTATAATTAGAAATTATTTCTTTATAATAATCAAAAGGAATTTGATTTCTTTTTCTAATTAATTCCACTAATAATCTTTCTTTGTTATAAATTCTTACTTTTTCACCATCAATTATAATTTCATCTTTACCAATATTTAATTTTTCTTTAGGAACCCAAGCTTGAACTATTTTTTCATTAGTTATAACATTGGACTTACTATTAGTAGCTACATAAGTTTTTGTTGGAATTACATCAGTTAAATTATAATAATAAAATGCTGAATCCATAGTAATAATAGCACCAGGATATTTTTTTGATACTAATACCATTGAATTTACTAAATCTTTATCAGAATATATTCCATGATCTAATTTAAATATTTCTTTATTTTTTAAAGCTTTTAGCAAATTATATCTTGTACCATATTTTTTTAATATTTCTTTACCTGAATATGTCATATTATCGCACTCCTTTTTCAAAACGCCAGGATACTTTTTGATTTCTTCCTGGTGTTTTGAAAATTAGTATATCATCTTTTTGAATAAATGTAAAGATTTTTAGCATTTATTAGTTGATCAATTTTTTCAATTATTTTTCCTCCT
>CANQDM010000101.1 GCA_947591505.1 uncultured Bacilli bacterium
CCATATACCGCGCGTAGACATACGGGATGCTTGTACCAGTCACACCCCAGCGAGTGCTCAACCATTCATCAGGCGGTGATGTGTTATATCCATCTTTTGGGAAATGTATCCAACTATTTTTGACATTTGCTGCACTTCCTGGATTTCCTCTTGTATTCTCTTGTGAACCATCATAATATGCATATGCTACATCATGCAGATACATTAAACTTATTTTTGCATTTACTTTTTGACTCCATGTATATGTTTGTTCTTCTACTGTTGTTGATCCTTCTGGATTTTGAGCATAATGGGTTGTTTCTGTTTGGCCAGTTTCAATATTATATAATGTATCTCCATTATATGAAAAACCATTTGTATCTCCATACATCCATTCGTGATCTGCTATTAAGTTATACCAATCACTTGCTTCTCCTCCACTATTTGTATCTCCTGATTTTAGATAATCATATTCACTACTATCTACAAAGATATCTGTATTGTCATCTACGCTATCATCATTATCGCCTTTTCCAGCTTTTGTTCCGTTTGCTGTTCCGTTGATTCTTTGAAATAAGTCTGCTTCATTCCATTCTGGACATTTTCCATCTGGACATAAATCAACTCCAGAATCTATTTTATATTCATCATTCCAAGAAAAACCAGTTACAGATCCTTCTTTTACAAATGTTTCTTTTAATAAGTATAATTGTCCTTCTTCGGTTATTCCTATTATTCTATACATGTATTTATCTATTCCTGTTTCTGGATTAGTACATGCTTCTTTATCTTTTGTTCCAAAGCATATCCAGTTACTCATTTGAGCTGCTTCATTTTCATCTGCTGGGGCTGCTTGATATCTATACATTCCTCCTTGTAATTCTTCACTTAAATATCCTTGTGTATCTTCATATCTTAATTGAGCTACCGTTGTATCAACTATTGCTACATTACATTTTAAATCAGATGTATTTATATCTATATTTAATTTACGTCCTGCTATATAATTTTGATTTTCATTTTTATTTAATAATTTGATATATGCTTGAATTTCTTCTGGCGTATTTCCACTTATATTAAACTTCAAATTATATTCTTTAATTCCAGTATCTTTTAAATCACTTAAATCTAATTTATTACTTATTATATTCCCTTTAAATTGTAATATCATATCTCCTGAATGTAATACCTCTATCATTGTATCTGGATCTTCTTCTGTTACTTTTGATATTGTTAACTTCGCTGTACAACTATATTTGGTTGTCTCTTCTCCTTCAGTTATTCCTACCTTAGCTATTGTATGAGTTCCTTCTCCTTCACTTAATACATAATTATTCTCTATATCATCATCGGCATAATATTCTGTCCCTTGTTTATCTAATGACATATCACTTGCACTTATATTTAAATGTAAGTTATTTGTTACTCCTTCCAATGTTACTAAACTACTATCTGGTGTACTTCCTGTTATCTTGGTATTACTACTTTCTGTATTTGTATCTATTTGAAAGTAAGCATAAGTAGCTCCTAAGACTGCGATTAACAATGTTACTATTCCTATTAATATTGCTATCTTTTGTTTTTTCTTATTCTTATTATTATTTACTTCTTCGTTCATAATAGATCCTTTCTACCTTTATAAGATAAGTATATATTACCCCCCCCGAAAATCAACTGATTTTTTTAATTTTACAAGAGAGATGTAAACCAAAATATCGTATTACTGTATATTTTATATTATACCATTATCTTGTTTGTTTATAAATACCTTTTATTATTTACTTGACATAAAAAAACAACTAACAACTATATAGTTGTAAATTTTAAAAAATATATTATAATATAAATAGAAAGTGTTACCAGTTAGGTAGCACCGATTATTAGTCAGCGCTACACCTTAAAGGTTAGCGTTTTATTTTTTATACTATTTTTAATATAATTATAGCTAGTATAATTATTACGATAATAAGCATTGTATCTTTTCTCATAACTCCTACACCCCTTTTCACCAACCCCCTGTTATAAACAAGTTGTATGCTACTTAAGTTGTGTAAAAGCGGCGCCACTAACTGGTAACAAGTTCTCTATTATATAAAGGATTTTTTATTTTGCAACACATTCGACAAAGCTTCTAAAAATTAGACATTTTTTTAAACTTTACATACTAAAAAGAATTATTTGCATAAATTATAGTAGGTGGTTATCATGTTTGGTCCAAGAATACCTACTTTTTCCCTAACTAATATGCTTGGTGGTATTTCCAAAACTTTAGGAGTAGTAAATCAAATTATACCCATTTATAAAGAAGCAAAACCAATGATTAATAATGCCAGAAATGCCTTAAGTTTAATAAAAGAATTTGGCAATACTACTACTAACAAAGTAATAAGTAATACAGAGAAAAATATGGCTCCGATTAAAGAAAAAATTAATAATTTAAACATACAAAAAGGTCCTACTTTTTTTCAATAAGACCTTTTAATATATGATTTTCATATAAGATAGTTAATTTTTTCTTTAGAGGAACTTTTAATAAAAGTTCCATATTTTTATTTAATAAATAATTATAATATTCTTTATTATTACTTATACCGAATAATAATTCTTTTTTAGATAAGCTTTGCTTACCTTTTAAATATAACATAATTATATAGTAATGATTTTTTTCATATACTATTTTTTCATTAATTAATTTATATCCTAATTTATTTAAATTCTTTCTTAGTTTAAAGTGTTCATTATTACTAGAAATTATTAATTTATTAGGAGTCTTTTTATTATTTAATATATTTAAGATAGTACTAGTACCCATACCTGCTATTACAGCAGTATTAAAATTAATATTAATATTATTAAAACCATCACTTACAAATGATTTAATATTTAAGTGATATTTTTTAAAATTAGTTTGAGCTTGTTTTAAAGCATTATTAGATATATCACTAGCATATACATCTTGACATAAATTATTTTGTTTTAGATAAATACTTAAATAACCATGGTCACACCCAACATCTAAAACAATATCTTCTTTATCTATGAAAGATGCTAATGTCTTTATTCTCTCACTATTCATTAGCTATCCAAGAAATCTTTTAATTTTTTAGCTCTTGATGGATGACGTAATTTACGTAGTGCTTTAGCTTCAATTTGTCTAATACGTTCTCTTGTAACATTAAATCTTTTACCAACATCTTCAAGAGTATGGCAAGTGCCATCAATAAGACCAAAACGAAGTTCTAGAACTTCTTGTTCTCTTGGTTGAAGAGTTTGAAGTACTTCTTTTATTTCTTCTTTTAAGATTTCATTTTCGGTATATTCTTCTGGTGAAAGTGAACTTTCATCTTTAAGGAAATCGCCTAAATGAGAATCATCTTCTTCGCCAATTGGGGTTTCCAAAGATACTGGTTCTTGACTAATTTTAATAACTTCTCTAACCTTATCAACAGATATACCCATTTTTTTCGCTATTTCTTCATCAGATGGTTCTCTATTTAATTCAAGAGTCATTTGTCTTTGAATTCTAACCATTTTATTAATTGTTTCAACCATATGAACTGGAACACGAATCGTACGCGCTTGATCTGCTAAGGCTCTTGTTATTGCTTGTCTTATCCACCATGTTGCATAAGTTGAAAATTTATAACCTTTATCATAGTCAAATTTTTCAACAGCTTTCATTAAACCAATATTACCTTCTTGAATTAAATCTAAAAAAAGTAGACCTCTTCCCACATATCTTTTCGCAATACTTACAACAAGACGTAGGTTAGATTCTGCTAAAATTCTTTTAGCATCTTCATCACCATCAGCAATACGGACACTAATATTCATTTCTTCTTCTGAAGAAAGTAGACTAATACGACCTATTTCTTTTAAATACATTCTGACTGGATCATTAATATTAACATCTTTAGTTATTTCAGCATCATCTAGTATTATTGGTTCTGTTTCTAAATCAGCGGGATTTTCGCCAGACTCTTCCGCATCTTCGGCATCTTCTTCGGTTACTACTGAAATACCGGCATCAACAAAGGCATTATATAACTCATCTAGAGTATCACTATCTACTTCTAGACCTTTTAGAGATTCTGCTAATTCTTCAAAAGTAATAAAACCTTTTTCTTCTCCTTTTTTAATTAATTCTTCTTTTCTTTCTTCAAACGTTTTAATTTCTACCATAATTACACTTCCTTCTTTTTTTCTAACATTTTCTTTTGCATAGCAATTTGTCTATTGATATCTTTTAATTGTTCATTTATATCTGTTTCGGCATTTATTTTAGCTTTTATTTTTTTCATATTATCTTGATGCATTAAATTATCTATTGCTTTTAAATAATCTAGGAATATATTATCATCTAAATCAGATACATCTACTACTCCACATATATTATTAACTAAATCTCTAATTTTATCGTCATTTTCCGCATAACTGATAAAATCCGCTAAATTAATTTTATTATCATGATTTTTAATATAATATTCTATTTCGGTGATTAAATTTCTTTCTTCGGGATTTTTTAAAAATCCTAATTTACTATTAAATATTTTTAAATATTTAGCATCACTCATTAAATAATACAATATATA
>CANQDM010000102.1 GCA_947591505.1 uncultured Bacilli bacterium
TAAAAGGACTATTTTTTATGAAAAGTATATTATGTAGTAATATTGAATCTTTATCTAATTATCAAGAATATTTAAAAAAGTATGTTAAAAAAGATGCTAAGGTATTAATTATCCCTTGGTCTTTTTCCAATGAGACAAATAATTTAGATGAATATTTTGGTAAAGATACAAAAAGATATTTAAAATATATAAATGTATTATTGTCTTTAGGATATAAAGAAAATAATATTAAAGTTTTAGACTGTTATAAGAATAGTAAAAACAAAATAAAAGATTTAATTAATACTAGCGATGTTATAGTACTTACAGGTGGTAATCCCGAAATGTTTTATCAAAAAGTAGTACAAGATACAGAATGTTTATATGATTTAAAATATTTTAAAGGTTTAGTAATTGGCTCATCAGCTGGAGCAGTTTTACAATTTAAAAGATATTTTATTACCGCTAAAAATAACTATTATAAATACTTTTCCTTTTATGATGGCTTTGGCTTAATAAATGATCCATTTTATATTGATGTTCATTCTATTAATAATAACTTTTATTTAAAAAAACTTAGTAATGTTGCTAAAGATAAAAAGAAAAAAATATATGCAATTTCTAATAATGGAGTATTAGTAGTAGATAGACTAAGTAATAATATAGAATATATGGATAATGTTAAGGTAATAAATTAGAAAAAATGTAGTGTACAATTTGTGTAAACTCACTTGTAATATCTTGTATATTGCTTTAATATAAAAAGTGTACAAGAAAGAGAGTGCTAATATGGAAAAAGAAAAAATAAAAACATTTGACTATTGGAAACATGAGGATATTGATATAGAAATTCCAAAAACTTCTAAAATAAAATATTTAGAAGAAAGAAACAAAAAATATATGAATAATATTGCAATGACATTTGATAAAAGAAAAATAACTTATGAAGAATTTCATCAAAGAGTTGATGAATATGCAAAAGCACTTTATAAAAGAGGTGTTAGACAAGGAGATTTTATTGGCCTTTGTGCTGTTAATACTCCGGAAGCTATTTTTACAATGTATGCCTTAGATAAAATTGGTGCGGTTACTATTGGTTTGAGTCCTTTAAATAATAAATACCAAATGAGAAGAGATTTAGAAATGACAAGACCAAAGATGGTAATTACAGCTGATATGTTATACGGGAATATAAAACCATCAATAGACGATTTAAATATTTCACCTATTTTATTTTCACCAGTTGAATCAATGCAAAGTCCTTTAGTAAGAGCATTGTATTCTTTAAAACAAGCTAAGGCAGGAAATAGAGTAAAAGGAAAAGAAAGTAACTTAAGTAAAATAGTTAAAAATAATAAAGATGCAGAGTCTGTATTTCAAGAAGTTATGCCTAATTATGTATCAGATATTATGTTTACTGGTGGGTCAACTGGTGTACATAAAGGAGTTGAACTATATGGCGATGGATTTAATTCATTAGTTAATGCATTAGATTATGTATTTTTTCTTGAACCTGGTCAAAAACATTTAGGAAATGTTCCAGTAAATCATATGGTTTTTGGTAAAGCACTTACTCATTATGTTTTAGGAAGCAATTTGGAATATGATTTGACATTAAAAATGACACCAGAATTTTTTACAGAAGAAGTTATTAGAACAAAAGCTAATGGTATTATGGGAGGACCTATTCATTTTGAAAATATGATAGATAATCCAATGATTAAAGAAGGCTCATTAAGTTTTGTCCAACAAGCAGTATCAGGTGGTGAACATTTTAAGGCAAAAAAGAAAATGGCTGCCGAAAGTGCTTTAAGAAAAGGCGGCTCAAAAGCAATAATTGGTAATGCAATTGGTTCAACAGAAACTGAATCAGTAACCCATATTAGTATTATGGATACAAGACAATATACTGATATGTCTTCTTACCCATTTAATATTGATTATGAAAAAGAACCTGTAACTTGTGGATATCCTATTCCTGGAATTCAATATAAAATTGTGGATTTGAGTACAGGTGATGAAGTAAAAAAAGGTGAAAATGGCACATTATTCTTAAGTGGCCCAACAATTATGAAAGGTTATTATAAGAATGATAAAGAAAATAAAAAGGTATTTTCTTATGATGAAGCAGGTACAAGATGGTTTAATCAAGGAGATATTGTGCATAATACAGGAGAAAATTTTGAAGAAATGGAATTTGCTGGTAGAGTAAAAAGAAATTTCGTTTCTAATATAACTAATATTTACCCAGAAGAAATAGAAAGTATGCTTCTTAAGTTTAGTGAAATAAGAGAGGTTATTGTAGCACCAATTCCTGACGATAGATACCAATTTTTACCTAAATATCATATTAGTCTTTATAGCGAATGTGATTTAGAAGATTTAAAAAATAAAATTACTTTATATATTCAAGAAACATTGGGTGATGATGCACTTCCTGGTTACTATGAATTTACATATGAACCATTTCCTAGAACTGATAATGGTAAAATGAATACAACCTTAATTGCCCAAAATGATTTGAAATTATATGAAGAAAATAAAAAGTTAGGAAAAGTTCTTAAAAAGGAAAGATAATAAATTCTTTCTTTTTATTTGCAATATATAAGGTGTATATGATAAGATATTTATAGTAGGGAAGTGTTAAATAATGGGAATGTATTTTTCTATTAGTGGTCTTATATTTATAACAATTTTATCTTTTGATTATTTTTCTAGAAAAAGAGTAAGCAACATCGAAACTATTGTTTATAAATATTTATTAATTGACACTTTTGTATTACTATTATTTGATGTATTAACAGCTGTACTTTATAAATTAGGCATTGATTTTAATAATTTATTATATATGTTTGCTTCAAAAATGGTTTTAGTTTTTATAGTTTTATGGCTAATGATTTTTTCGTTTTATTTAAAAGCAATAAGTTTATTTAAAAAGAACCAACAAAGTTCATTAAAATCATTATTTTATACATTTTTTATTTTATTTGTATTTTTAATTCCGTTTATAATTATTTTGCCTATAACATTTACAAAACAAGATGGGAATATAGTACCTAATGGCTGGCCAGTACAAATTTCTTATATAACTTGTATTTTATTGTTTATATATGACATAATTGTTGCATTTAAATATAGAAAAATTATAACATTTCAAAAATTGAAGCCATTATTATTGCTTGCACTTTTAATAGTATTAGACTTTTTGCTTCAAATGTTTATACCTGAAGCATTTCTAATCAATTTTATTTTAGCACTTGTTGTTATCATAATGTATCATACTATTGAAAACCCAGATGTTAAAATGATTGAACAATTAAATATAGCTCGTGATCAAGCAGAACGCGCTAATAATGCTAAAACAGAGTTCTTATCAAATATGAGCCATGAAATAAGAACACCACTTAATGCCATTGATGGTTTTAGTCAATTAATACTTGAAGAAAAAAATATAGATACAATTAAAGATGAAGCACGAGATATAATGGCGGCATCCCAAAACTTACTAGAAATAGTTAATGGTATATTAGATATTTCAAAAATTGAAGCTAATAAACTTGAAATAGTTAATGTTGAATATGAACCTGCTAAAGTGTTTGATGAACTTGTTAAATTAACTAAAGCAAGAATTGGTGATAAGCCTTTAGAGTTTAATGTAAATATTGCGAAAGACCTACCAGAATATTTAAATGGTGATTATGTTCGTCTTAAACAAATTGCTGTTAACCTTTTAACTAATGCAGTTAAATATACTAAAAAAGGTTCAATTACTTTAAATGTTGATATAGTTAAAAAAGATAATATATGTCGTTTAATTATCAGTGTTAAAGATACAGGTATTGGCATAAAAAAAGAAAATTTAGATAAGATATTCACTAAATTTGAAAGATTAGATTTAGAGAAAAATATTACCATTGAAGGAACTGGTTTAGGCCTTGCTATTACTAAAAAATTAGTTGAATTAATGCATGGTAAAATTGTCGTTGATTCTACTTATGGTAAGGGCTCTAACTTTACGGTAGCAATTGATCAAAAAATTGTTAACAAAGTTAAAACTATTAAAGAAGTTAAAGAAGAAAAACCAACTAAACAAGTAAATTTAAAAGGTAAAAAAGTATTAATTGTTGATGATAATTTAATCAATCTAAAAGTAGCAGCTCGTCTTCTTTTATCTTATAAAATTGAAACAGAAGAAGTATCAAGTGGTTTTGATTGTTTAAAGAATATTAAAGATGGTAAGAAATACGATATGATTTTAATGGATGATATGATGCCAAAAATGAGTGGTGTAGAAACATTTAAAAAATTACAAGAAATAGAAGGCTTTGACACACCAGTAATTGCTCTTACTGCTAATGCCATTGCGGGTATGAAAGAAAACTATTTAAAAGAAGGATTTAATGATTATATTTCCAAACCAATTGATAAAAAAGAATTAGAAAGAGTTTTAACAACTTATTTAAATGCAAAAAAGTAAATAGTGTGTTATAATTTTAATATAAGGATGGTAGAAAATGAAAGATGTAAGTATTTTAGAGA
>CANQDM010000103.1 GCA_947591505.1 uncultured Bacilli bacterium
AAAATATTGAAAGTAGAGTTTGCTTATGTCTAGAGATAAAATAATATGGGTTAAAATAAATACCAAGAGTTATTATAATATATTAGTTAAATTAAATGATATTGGAATAACTATTTATGATAATAAATTTAAGAAAGATTATATATTAATCGAAACCAAATATGAAGATTATAAAAGAATTAAAAAATATTTAGTTAGTTATAAAATAAGTATATATGAGAGTACAGGAATAGATAAATTTAAAGAGATATTTAACAAATATATTGTTTTTTCTTGTGGAATAATTATAAGTATTATTATTTTATTTATTGCTAATATGACGGTATTTAAAATAGATATTAAAACCTCTAATAAAAAAATTTATGATATAGTTGAAAGAGAACTTAATAAAAATGGTTTAAAGAGATTAACTTTAAAAAAGAAACATTTTAAAATAGAAAAAATAGTTAGTAAAATATTAGATGAAAATAAAGATACTTTAGAATGGTTAGAAATAAAATATGATGGACTCGTAATGATAGTTAATGTGACAGAGAAAACGCAAACTAAAAAAGAAGAGGATTATCCTAACTGTAATATAATTGCGAGAACTGATGCCAAAATAAGTAGTTTAAATATTTATAGAGGTATTCCTCTAAAAGAGATAAATGATTATGTTACTAAAGGTGAAGTTATTTTATCTGGTAGCATTATGCATAATGAAGAAGTTAAAAATAATGTGTGTGCGGATGGTGAGGTATATGGCGAGGTTTGGTATAAAGTTAAAATTGAAGTACCTTTTAGAGAAACAATAACTAAATATACTGGTAAGAATAGATATAATTTAAATATTAAAATAGATGATGATAAATATACTATTTTAAAAAGTAGATTAAAACAAAAAAAGGAAGAAGAAATAAATTTATATAAATTAAATGATTTTGAAATTAATTTAGTTAGAGAAAAAGAATATATAAAAGAGACTAATATTTTGTCAAAAGATGAGGCCTATAATAAGGCGATTAAACTAGCTACCGATAAGATAAATTTAAAATTAAGGGAAAATGAGAAGATTTTAGTTAAAAAAGTTTTGAAAAAAGAGATAAATGATAGTACAATATATTTAGAAGTATTTATAGTAACCAAAGAGAATATTGGGGTAAGACAAGTAGTAAAGGAGGAATCCCTTAATGATAACAAGCATGTTTCAAAAAGTAATGAATAATATATGGCCAATGTTAGTAGTTTTTATCGTTGCTATTGCGTTAATTAGATTTTTCTATTTACAAACGCACAGGGAAAGATTTTGTTTACATAAGGAACTTTCTTATCTATTTGCGATTATTTATATTTGGTTATTATTTGAAATACTTACGATGACGGAACTTAATAGTACAGGTGGAATGAATTTAGTACCTTTCTCTGAGATACTTAGATATAAAGTTGGTACAAAAATGTTTAATTATAATGTATTAGGTAATATTATAATTTTCTTACCTTTTGGCTATTTAGTAGGGGAATATGTTAATCCTAAAAAGATATGGCCAATTTTAATAACTACTTTTGTAACTAGTTTGGCAATAGAATTTGTTCAACTCCAAATAGGTAGATCATTTGATATTGATGATATACTATTAAATGTTGTGGGTGGCTTACTCGGTTATTTAATTTATATTGGCTTAAGTGCCATAAGTAGACATTTACCAGATTTCTTTAAGAGTGATTTATTTTATAATATTTTATGGATATTAGTAATATTGTTATTTGGTATTTATATTTTTGGTTATTGGGGAGTTATATTTAAATGATAGATTATAGGATTACAAATGAATATGGCTATGATAAAGATTATAGTTATTTAGATAGTTTAATTAATAGGACATTAAAACATGAACAAGTTAAAAATGCTAACTTTAGTATTGTTTTTGTTGATGAAGCAAAAATACAAGATTTAAATAAAAAATACCGCGGTATTGATAAAATTACTGATGTTATATCATTTGCATTTGAAGATAATCCCGATATAGTGTATAATAATATGCGATTTTTAGGTGAAATATATATTTGTATCCCGAGGATGATTATGCAAGCCAAAGAATATGAGCATAGTGAAATAAGAGAACTTGCTTTTTTAACTTGTCATGGCTTACTACATTTACTTGGATATGATCATCAAACTAAAGATGAAGAAGAGATTATGTTTTCGTTGCAGGAGGAGTTGTTAGAAAAAGATGAAAGAACCAAAAAAGAAAGAAGTTAGTTTAGTAAGAAATATTTTAAATAAATGTAAATATTCTTATCAAGGACTCTCGTATTGTTTTCAAAATGAATCATCATTTTTAATCGAAGCAATAAGTGCATGCCTTATTATCATTATGGGTATTGTTTTTGATATTACTTTTTTAGAATGGGTTATCTCTTTTGGTAGTTTATGTTTAATTACAATTATTGAACTTTTGAATACCGCGATTGAAGCTACTGTTGATATGGTTACGCAAGAATATAATGAATATGCTAAAATTGCGAAAGATTGTGGGTCTGCTGCTACTGGCATAATGACTCTTTTGGCATTGCTTGTTAATCTAATTATTTTTGTGCCATATTTTATCAAGTTATTTGTTGATTTATTTTAGGTGAGATATGAAGAGTGGATTTGTAAGTATAGTTGGAAGACCCAATGTTGGCAAAAGCACTTTATTAAATAGTATCTTGGAGAGAAAAATTGCAATTACTTCTAATGTATCAGGTACAACTAGAAATATTATTGAAGGTATTTATCATGATGAAGATACCCAAATAATTTTTGTGGATACTCCAGGAATTGCGAAGCCTTTAGATAGACTTGGTAAGGTACTTAATAAACAAGCTTATTCTTTAACTAAAGATGTTGATTTAATTTTACTTGTGGTAGATATTGCTTCAGGTATTGGCAAAGGTGATAAATTTTTAATGGACTCTCTACTTAATAATAAAGTCCCGGTTATTTTAGTAATCAATAAAATAGATAAAATATCTAATGAAACTTTAATTATGGCGATTAATGAATATAAAGATTATTCTTTTGCCGAAATTGTACCAGTATCGGCTAAAGTTAATGATAATATTGATCATTTAATAGAAGTAATTAAAAAATATTTAAAAGATAATGTTAAATATTATGGTGATGATGTAGTTACTAGTAGTTCACTAACCTTTATGGCAGGTGAACTTGTAAGAGAGAAGTTACTTCAAAATACGAAAGAAGAAATACCTCATTCTATTACTTGTCATTGTACCAAAATAGAAGAAAAAAAGGGCATAATGCATGTAAGTGTTGATATAATTGTCGATAAGCCAAATATAAAAAAGATAATTATTGGGGCTGGTGGCGAAATGCTAAAAAAAGTTGGGATTGCTGCCCGTGCTGATTTAGAAGAATTAATGCAAAAGAAAGTTTATTTAGATTTATATGTTAAAGTTTTAGAAAACTGGAAAGATAAAGAAAAATATTTAAAAGAATTAGGTTTCTTTGATTATGAATAAAAAAATTAACATCTTCCCATTATAGTAATAGGAAGGTGATAAAATGACCAAAAAAGAAGCTTGGGAAAAATTTAAAAATAGTGGTAAGATTGAAGATTATTTAAATTATAAAAAAATAAAATAGAAGAGAAGTTGATTTCATGGCAAGTAATATTCTAAAAGTAAATGGTTTTATTTTAGGGGAAACTCCTTATGGAGATACATCTAAAATAATTAAAGTTTTTACCAAAGAATATGGCCTAATTAGTATGATGGCTAAAGGTGCTATGAATGTTAAAAGTAAACTTAGAAGTTCAACTTTAAAATTTACTTATGGCGTATTTAATATTTATTATAAAGAAGATAAATTATCTACCTTAGTAAGTGTTGATATTATTAATCCTTTAAAAAAAATAAAAAGTGATATCTTACTAATTAGTTATTTATCTTATTTATCCGAACTTACTAGTCAAGTTTTAAAACAAACGAAAGAATATGATCAAATATATGAAGATTTTATAAATACTGTCTTAAAATTAGAAGAAGGATTAAATCCAGTAGTTATAACAAACATATTAGAAGTTAAATTACTTGACTATCTAGGTGTAGGTCTTAATCTTACAAGTTGTATCATGTGTGGTAGTAAAAAAGATATTGTTACTCTATCTAGTGAAAAAGGGGGACTTATTTGTAAGAAGTGCTATACTGATGAAAAAATACTACCCTTAAGTATTGTTAGAACTATTAATATGTATTATTTAGTTGATATAAAAAGCATTGATAAAATATCTATACCTGATAATATTATAAATGATATTAATAGATTTTTAACTGGTTATTATGATGATTATACAGGTCTTTATTTAAAAAGCAAAGAATTTTTAAAAACAATTGCTAAATTATAAATAGTAATTGTTTTTTTTGGTGAATTTTGGAGAGGATATTCGAAAATGATATTCGAAAATAAAAAAATATAACTAACTTTTAGCGCGAAATTATA
>CANQDM010000104.1 GCA_947591505.1 uncultured Bacilli bacterium
AGAGAAATCAATGATTTAACAGCTCATATGCAAGAACACATTCATGATTATCATTCAAAAAGAGGATTACTTATGAAAGTTGGACGTAGAAAAAAACTACTTAACTACTTAAAAGAAAATGATGTAGTTAGTTATCGTGAAGTAATCAAAAAGTTAAATTTAAGAAAATAACAAAAGGACACAAAAGATTTTTAGTGTCTTTTTATATTAGAAAGAGGTAGAAATGAAAAAAGTATTTGAACTAGATTTTTATGGTAGAAAAATCGTTGTTGAACATGGAGAACTTGCTAAACAAGCTCATGGTAGCGTATTAGTTAGAGTAAATGATACAGTTGTATTAAGTACTGCTGTTGTATCAAAAAATGCTAATCTATTATCAGATTTCTTTCCATTAATGGTACTTTATAATGAAAAGTTATATTCAGTTGGTAAGATACCTGGTGGATTTATTAAAAGAGAAGGAAGACCTACTGATGCCGCTACTCTTGCAGCGAGAATGATTGATCGGCCAATGCGACCATTATTCCCAGAAGATTTTCGTAATGAAGTGCAAATTGTTAATACAGTTTTAAGTGTTGATCAAGATAATGCTCCTGAACTTGCAGCGTTACTTGGTTCATCCTTAGCAACATGTATTAGTAAGATACCATTTAATGGCCCTGTTGCCGCAGTAAAAGTAGGAAGAGTTGATGGCAAATTTGTTATTAACCCAACGGTTGAAGAAGCTGAAAACTCAGATATCGATTTAACAGTAGCTGGTACATATGAGGCTATTAATATGGTTGAAGCTGGTGCTAAAGAAGTATCCGAAGATGATATGTTAGAGGCTTTACTTTTTGGTCATGAAGCAGTTAAAAAATTAGTTGAATTTGAAAAATCTATTATTGCAGAAATTGGCGAAGAAAAAATGGATTATCCAAAACTTGAAATAACTGATGAATTTAAAGAAGAGATAAGTACTCAAATTAAAGATAATATCGATAAAGCTTTAAGAATTAAAGATAAAGCGGAAATGTATGGTACACTAGATACTATTAAAGAAGAATTAATAGAAAAATATAAAGTCGCCAATGAAGATAATTTAAAAGTTGATGAATTAAATGAATTACTAACTAAAGTTGCTTTAGTATTTGAAAGTGTTCAATATGATGTCTTTAGAAAAATTGTTGTTGATGAAAAAATCAGAGTTGATGGTAGAAAAATGGATGAAATAAGACCACTTAGTGCATCAATTGATATTTTACCAAGAACTCATGGATCAGCTTTATTTACGAGAGGTCAAACGCAAAGTTTATCTATTACAACACTCGGTGCTTTAGGCGAAAGTCAAATGTTAGATGGCCTTTCCCTAGAAGAAGAAAAAAGATTTATGTTACATTATAATTTCCCACAATTTAGTGTTGGCGAAACCGGCAGATATGGAGCTCCAGGAAGAAGAGAAATTGGTCATGGTGCCTTAGGTGAAAGAGCATTACTTCAAGTAATACCTTCAGAAGAAGAATTCCCATATACAATTAGAGTAGTATCAGAAATCCTTGAAAGTAATGGTTCATCAAGTCAAGCAAGTATTTGTGCAGGATGCCTATCTCTAATGGCGGCTGGTGTGCCAATTAAAGCTCCAGTTGCGGGTATTGCTATGGGACTTATTACAAATAATGACAAATATACAATTCTTACTGATATTCAAGGAATGGAAGATCATTTAGGTGATATGGACTTTAAAGTAGCAGGTACTCGTGATGGCATATGTGCTTTACAAATGGATATTAAGATTGATGGCGTTAATCGCGATATCTTAAAAGAAGCATTAGCTAAAGCTAAAAAAGCCAGAATGCAAATATTAGATTTATTTGCCACTATTATTAAGGAACCTAGAAAAGAACTTAGCCCTTATGCACCAAAAATTGATACATTTACCATTGATCCGGAAAAGATTAAAGATGTTATTGGTCGTGGTGGCGAGATGATTACAAAAATTATTCTTGAAGCCTCTAATGTTAAGACAGTTAATGATAAAAATGCAGTAAAAGTTGATCTTGAAGATGATGGCCGCGTTATCATTTATCATACTGATCAAGCGATTATTGATAAAACAAGAGAGATGATTGAAGAAGTTGTAAGAGAGGTTGAAACTGGCAAAGTTTATACAGGTAAAGTTGTTAAAGTAGAAGACTTTGGTTGTTTTGTTGAACTTTGGCCAGGTTGTGAAGGCTTAGTACATGTTTCACAACTTGATGAAAAGAGAGTTAATAAGCCAAGCGATGTAGTGAAAGTAGGCGATGAAATAATTGTTAAATCTCTAGGATATGATAATCGTGGTAGATTAAATTTATCAAGAAAAGAAGCACTTCCCAAAAAAGAAGTGAAAAAAGTTGAAAAAAAAGAAGAATAAATAATATAATTATAAGTAAGGAGTAAAGGGAAAATGAAAAACAAAAAATTATTATTATGGTTAATACCAGTTGCTGTTTTAATTGCAGCAGTAGTAACTTGTCTTTTAGTTTTTGGGGTAGGAACTAAAAACTGGCAAAATATTTTAGCAAGTGTCTTAGAAAAGACAGAAAACTTTGATGGGGCAAATAAAGTTGGTTTAAATTTAATTGATTTAGATAACAATAAAGTACCAGAATTATTAATGACTATGCCAGAAAAAGATGGCAATTACATTACCAAAATATTTAGTGTTAAAGATAAAGAATACGTTGTTAATATGGTGGCATCTTATGAAGATTATCTATTTGAATATTTATATAATGTCAAAGAAGATGCTTATAAATGGTATGCTGTAACTAAAGATTCTAAAAAAGTATATGAAGTAAATGTAGGAGAAGAAGAAACAGTAAAAGAAACAGATTTAAACTATGAAAATGATGTTGTTGTAGTTAAAAAAGTAGAAGAAAAAGTAGAATATGAAGTTAATAGTAAGAAAGATGTATGGGATACTTTAGAAAAATCTTATGCTAAGAATGATACTTTAGTGACAGATGAAGTAAAAGAAGAAGTAGAAAATACCAAAATGTTAAGTAGTATTGATAAAATAGATGATAGTAAACCTTTAGTATATACAGTTAAATCAGTAAAATCTGATGTTTATGCTAATGTTACTGGACAAACCTTACACAACTATTATGAATATCCCGCTATTAATATTAATAATGAAGATATTATTGCCATTAATAAAGATATTGCTAAGAATAATCAATATGATGATATGGATATAGAAACCGGATTTTTTGGCGAAATTGAAGTTATTACTTATGATTATTATGTAAATGGTAATATTTTATCAGTAGTATTATTACAAGGTGGTAATGATTCAACATGGAATACAATTTATAATATTGATCTTAAAACGGGTAAAGAAATAGCAGTTAATGATTTACTTAAAGATGTTGATTTAACGGATGTAAATGCCAAGATTAAAGAATATGCTATTAATATGATGGAGAAGACTGGTAAAGATTTAAATCTTAAAGAATATTGGGGCGATCAATATGATACTGAACTTGCTAATATTAAAAAGAAGTTAGATGAAACTTTAGCTAGTCCGGAGTTAGTATTTAGAAATGCTGATAATGATTTAATTCTAAGAGTAGAATTTGAAGTCTTTGGAGGTCAATATACTTGTACTAAAATGGTTGAAGTTAATTTAACTAAGAATAGTGATATAACTGAAGTTAAGTTTGAAGATTATGTTCAAAGAGGACCAAATACGCAAAATAAATAGAGTCTATGTAATGTAGACTTTTTTTTATTATTTTATTATAATTAACTTATGAAAAAAGAGAAGTTAGATATAATTTATGAAGATAAATATTTAATTATAGTAAATAAGAAAAGTGGTATGCTTACGATAAGTACTGATAAAGAAAAGATAAATACTTTATATCATAGGGTAAGAGAATACTTACAAAGGCAAAATAAAAATAATAAGGTATTTATCATTCATCGTTTAGATAAAGATACTTCTGGTTTAATTATGTTTGCTAAATCAGAGAAAATAAAAGGAATAATGCAAGATAATTGGGCTAATGTTAAAAGAGAATACCTAGCAGTAGTAAATGGTAATGTAAAAAATGATAAAGGAGTAATTAAAACATATTTAAAAGAAACTAAAACTAATTTAGTATATTCTACTAATAATAAAAATGGTAAATTAGCTATAACTGAATATGAAAAAATTAAAAGTAATAAATTATATACTTTACTTAAAATTAATCTTTTAACGGGTAGAAAGAATCAAATAAGAGTTCATTTAAATGATATAGAATACCCAATAGTAGGAGATAAAAAATATAGTAAAATTAAAAATAAAGTTAAATACTTATATTTACATGCTAATCATTTAGAATTTAATCATCCAATTACAAATGAATTCATAGATATTACTATTCCAAAGCCAAAATATTTTGAAGA
>CANQDM010000105.1 GCA_947591505.1 uncultured Bacilli bacterium
AAAAATGAATATGATTCTTTAACAAAATTGGTTGAAGGTAAACCTTATACTTTCGATGAATTATGTGCATCAAAAAACAAGTGAAAAATCACTTATTCTTTGTTATGGCTGTAAATAGTAACGAAAAATATAGTCTAATACCAATAAAAATGCGAAATTTAGTTGATTTTTTGAATTCATTGTAATATAATGTTAGTGCAATTAAGGGATTTGCACCCATAGCGCAATTGGATAGAGCGTTAGACTACGGATCTAAAGGTTAGGGGTTCGACTCCCTTTGGGTGCACCATGTCGGGAAGTGGCTCAACTTGGTAGAGCGCTACATTTGGGATGTAGATGTTGCAGGTTCAAATCCTGTCTTCCCGACCATTTGATTTAAGAAGTACATTAATTTTCAATGTACTTTTTTATTTTTTTCGTGTAAGATTTTGACAACATTTGTCGAAACCCTTTATTTTTCGAAAAAAACAGTTATGATAAGGATAGGTGATGAAAAAATGCGAGTTGATTTTGCAATTAATGAATTATTAAAAAAGGTTGAGTATGCCAGTATTTGGGTTGATACAATTGACCTTAAAGAACTTGACAAGAAATGGATATATCGTTTATAATTTTCATTGTTAGAAGGTGGTATAGTGTATAGCGATCGAATATATTTAACTACGCAAGATATTTTAGAGAAGGAATTTAAAATTGATGCCAGGGGATATAGGCCACAGGAAGTAGATAAATTTCTTGATATGGTGATTCGTGATTATACAGAATACAATTCTATCATAAAAAAATTAGAGAATGATTTAAAGGATTTAGCTGAGGACAATAGTAAGCTAAAGAAAGAAATCCGTTCTTTAAATGAACAATTAGAAATAAGTAAAAATTCTGAAAATAATACACATGCTTTAACTAATGTTGATTTGCTAAAAAGAATTAGTCAGTTAGAAAAAGTAGTATTTGGTAAAGAAGAATAATATTTAGGCAAATGCTGCATTATTTAGTAATGTAGAGGAAAGTCCATGCTCACACAGCCTGCGATGGTTGTAGTGTTCGTGCTTAGGGAAAAAATAACCTAAGGTAGTAATGCTAACGGCGCTGAACATATCTTTCATAGATATAAGTAAGCATAAAGTGCCACAGAGACGAGTTATTTGGTAACAAATAAATGAAACGCGGTAAACCCCACGAGTGAGAAACCCAAATTTTGGTAGGGGAGTTGTATTAAGGAAATTGAACCGATGTACAAATGCATAAGCATAGATAAATATTTGTCACTCAATTTGAGTACAGAACATGGCTTATTAATATTATTTTTATTTTAAGGAGTGAAATAATTTGGAAGAAATTGCTGAACTCTTAAAGGAAACAAGAGAAGAAGCAGGAATTAGTTTACAAGAAGTAAGTAAGGATCTAGAAATTGAAGAACTTGCTTTAGTCAATATTGAAGAAGGTAAAATTGGCGCATTCAAAGATATTTTTTTACTTAAAGATTATCTTTTCAATTATGCTAAATATTTAGGCTTAGATTCTGATAAAATATTGGAAGAATTTAATGAATATTTATTTGAGTATACTTCAAAAATTCCTGTTAAAGAAATTGAAAAAACATTAGAATTAAATATGAAAGAAACTGAAGAAAAAATATCGTCTCCATATACAAAAATTAAGCCAAAAAATCAAAAAGGATTATATATTACAATTTATATTTTAATTTTACTTTTGGTCATTTTGGCAATTTTTTGGTCTATTAATCAAATAACAATTGATAAAAAAAGCGCATATGTTATAAGTTATAGAAAGTAGTGAAGTAAATGAATTTACCTAATAAAATTACAATAACAAGAATTTTTTTAGCCGTATTAATGTTAGTTTTGTTATTAATTCCTTGGCACGATTTAGGATTTGAATGGCCAACTTATATATTTAATGGCGAACTTTTAAATTTAAAGTATGTTTTAGCGGGAATCCTTTTTATAGTAGCATCGTTAACAGATTTTATTGATGGCTATTTAGCAAGAAGCAGAAATATGATTACTGATTTTGGTAAAGTAGCAGATGCTATTGCGGATAAAATTTTAGTAAATGGATTACTTATTATTTTAGCTTATGAGAGATTTATTCCCATTATAGTACCAGTAATCATTATTACTAGAGATATAGTGGTAGATTCATGTAAGATGATAAGTGGTGAACATGGTAAAGTAGTAGCAGCCAGCTTTTTAGGTAAAGCAAAAACTATGTGTATGATGATTGGTCTTACTTTAGTTTTATTTAACAATTTACCTTTTTCTTTACTTAACTTTCGTTTAGGTAACATTTTAGTATTAATTGCTACAATTTTGTCTATTGTAAGTGGTTGTCAATATTATTATAATGTAAAATCAATTTTATTTAAAAACAAATAAAAAATTAAGCCAATTGGCTTTTTTTATGCTATAATTTTTAAGAGAAGTATGGTGGTAGTTTTGCAAAGTCAAAAAATAAGAAATTTAAAAATAATTTTTATAGTAGTGTTTATTTTATTACTTCTAATACCCGTTATGATTATGATGATTCCAAGAATAAATATTGATGTTAAAGGCAATAAAAAAGTAGTGTTAGAAGTAGGAAGTAAATATGAAGATAAAGGAGCAAGTGCTTATCTAAGCAATTTGTTTACCCAAAAAAATATTAAAGTAAAAACTACCGGTGAAGTTGATGCAAATAAAGTAGGAACTTATAAAATTACTTATGAAGCAAAGGATATTGGTAAAAGTAAAAAAGTAACTCGAGAAATTCAAGTTGTTGATAAAACTAAACCAACAATTAAAATTAATAAAATAAATGCTTGTCAAAACAATAAAACTTTTGATATTGATGCGGAAGTAGCTGATAACTATGATGGTGATTTAAAAGATAAATTAAAATATCAAGTTGAAGATGAAAAAATTATTTTTACTGTTAGTGATGAAGCCGGAAATACCACCAAAATTGAAGAGGTTTTAAAATACATTGATGATGAAAAACCAGTTATAACATTAAAAGGTAATAGTACGATTAACTTAAGAAAAGGCGATGAATATGTTGATGCTGGAGCTACTGCTAGTGACTCATGTGATGGTGATTTAACAAAAAAAATAAAAACAGATAATAAAGTAAATACAAGTGAAGTAGGTAGTTATGAAGTAGTTTATACTGTTGAAGATAATAATGGTAATAAAACTACGAAAACTCGTAAAGTTGTAGTTTCAGAAGACAAAGTAGAAGGTAATGGTACAGTTTATTTAACATTTGATGATGGTCCTGGAGCTTATACTGACGAAATTTTAGATATATTAGACAAGTATAATATAAAGGCTACTTTCTTTGTTACTAATCAATTTGGTAGTCAAAAATATATAAATATGATTAAACAAGAATATGATCGTGGGCATACTGTAGGAATTCATACATATTCTCATAAATGGTCAGTTTATACGAGTGTTGATACATATTGGAATGATTTTAGCAAAATGGAACAAATTGTTTATGAACAAACTGGAGTTCATCCAAAGTATTTTAGATTCCCTGGTGGTACATCAAATACCGCTAATTGTAGCCATAATAATGTTAATAATATGATGGAAACTTTGGCTAATTATATGACAGATAAAGGATATGTTTATTTTGATTGGCATGTTGATAGTGGTGATACTCATGGTAGCAAGGCTACTACTAGTTACATAATTAGTACCGTAAAAAAATATGTTAAAGGTAGTGGTAATTACATTATCTTAATGCACGATATTAAGAAAAATACAATGGAAGCTCTACCTAGTGTAATTGAATATTTAAAATCCCATAATTATACATTTAAAAAAATAGATGAGACAACTCCAGTTAAACAATTTAGTCCAGGAGTATGTAAAAAGAATTAATATGTCCCAGACACTTTAGTAAATGTTTCATAAAATACATTAGAAAGGAATATTTTTATGGAGCAAAATAAATTTGAGTTTACTAAAGATGCAAGTTTTGATGGTACAATGAATATGGGTATGGATACAGGCTGTTGTCAAGAGATGCAAATGCCAAGTCAAACTATGATGTGTCCGCCAATTCAAGAATGTCCTCAAGAGAGAGTTTGTCATCGCTATATGTGTTATGAAGTACCACATATTATGCCTTGCAATACAAGAATAATTAACCATCATGTTTATAGACATACATACACACCATGCTTTACTACTTGCGAAGAAAATGTCGTTTCTAATGTTTACGATAGAAAATGTTGTTTTTAAAGGTTCTTAAACATTAAGGAGTGATGAATGAAAAATCATCATTCTTTTTTGATGTAAAATTGAATGCAAAAAAATAGA
>CANQDM010000106.1 GCA_947591505.1 uncultured Bacilli bacterium
AACTTGACATAAAAAAATCCAGTATCTAACTGGTATTGAATAAGATTTGGATTTAAGCCAACTGCAAAACTCGGGAGTTAGCAAATGCTAACTTTTTTTGTTTTTTAAAATAGAAGTAGAGTATAATAAAATAGAGGTATATATGAAAAATAAAAAATTGATATTTTTAATATTAGGAATAATTTTAATTATAATTCCTATGTTTCTAAATATTTATAGTATCTATAAATTATTTTCATTATGTCTTGGTATTATTTTAATAGATATAAGTATGCTTTTTAAAAATAAGAAAAGTATATTTACGATGATTTATTTACCTATCTTATTAATTATATTTACTTATGGTATAGATTATCTAAAAGCTTATGTTTTAAATATAAGTCCTGTATATGTATTAGAAAATAAAATAAATAATAATATATCTATTTATAATAGTTTATTTTATCGCATATATAAATGTGATAATAAATATGTATTTGATAATAACTTTAAAAAGGATTTTATGTGTCAAAGTAATTTATTAGATAATATAGATATTAATAAATTATTAAGTGAACCAGATGAAAGTTATAAAAAATATCATAATGATTTTATTAAAGTAACTGGTAAAATAAGTAAAATAAATGGGGTAAGTAGTATAGAATTAAAAGAATATAATACTAGTGATTCACTTAATGGTTATGTAAAATTTAATGATACGAAAAAATTAACAGTTAATATTAAAAATTTAAATATTACTAAATATAAAATATATGATTATATAACAGTAGTAGGACTTCTAAAAGAATATAAAAATAATAATGAACTTGTATTAATAAATGCAAAAATAGAAGAACAAGATTTATATAAAGATTATGATATTCAAGTATTAGAGGCTAAAACTTGTAATAAAGAATTAAAAGAATATACTAATAACATTTATACTTATTGCTTAGATAATATATATTTAAATTATAAAATAGATAAGTATGAATTATCTTATGCTATTAAAGATAAAAAAATAACTTTAGATGATTTAATAAAAGATATTGATCCATTAATAGAAGAAAATAATAAATTATATAAATTAGATAAATTTAATGTATTAGTATGTCAAAATAATAAAAATATCTTAATAAATAATAAAGAATCTATTGATTATTCTTGGTGCCAAGAATAATCTTTTTTAGTTGACAATTTTTTTAAATACTTTATAATAATTAACCACAAAGGGATGATTTTATGCCTAATAAAAGTTATTTAATTAGTGATGTTATAAGTAATTTATATCGTTATGGTGCATCTTCTTTACAAATAGTTAATAAAGATATTACTGATAAAGATTGGTTTATTCATTTTAAAGTAAATGAAGAAGGAAATATAGATATTTATAGAGAAAGTATAATTTATACAGATGATACTAAAGAAGAAATAGAAGATAAATATTTTTGGAATGTAGATGATTCAGAACTTTCTTATTATATATCTTATCTATTAAGTGCATCTTTAACTGGTGGTTTAAAAGAAGTATCTGATAATTCTTTAGAAGATTCTAAAGAATTAAATGAAGTAGTAGAAAAGATGTATTTACTTACTATGCCTAAACTTGCTATTAGTAATAGAGAAATAACAGAAATATTTAATAATAATGATTTAACTATGTTAGATATCTTTAATAGTAAAGAAGGTAATATAAATTTAATAAATTATGATTTTCCAGAAGATTTAATTAATGATATTAATATATCATTATCTTATTTAGAAAATAAAATAGATTATATTAGAGAAGTATATGTTAAACTTACATCTGGCAAATTAGATCAATTTTATTTATTAACAGAAGAGTGGCTAAAATTAAGAGGCGATAGTAGAACTCCTAATATATCTGATGCTAGAACTAGATAATAAAGCACAACTTAGTGCTTTTTTTATCTTATAGGAAAGTTCAAAAATCATTGAAAAGCACTTGTAAATACATTTGTTTGCATGATATAATTATATTATCCAGGAGGTTATGGTTTATGTTAGTTAATCGTGCATACAAATTTAGAATGTATCCAAGTGTAAAACAAGAAGATTTAATAAATAAAACTATTGGTTGTTCAAGACTTGTTTATAATATAATGTTAAGTAAGAAGAAAGATAATTATAAACTTACTAGTTTTGATATGATAAAAGAAATATCTAAATTATATAATGAATACCCATTTTTAAAAGAAGTAGATGTTTGTTCTGTAAACAATATTTAATAATATATTGAATTATTAAATATTCTCATAGTATAATAAATATATAAATATAACAATACGATAAATAGAAAGGAATTATTATGGGAGAAGAAGTAAATAATAATGAAAATAAGAAAAAACAAAAGTTAGCAATACTTGTTGGAATAGTAACATTATTAATAGCAGTCTTAGGGGCTACCTATGCTTACTTTCAAATAAATACAGGTACAGAAAGTAGTAGTACCAAGATAACAGGTAGGACACCAAATAATGGCTTAGTAACATTAGAAGGAGTAACAAATAACTTACATTTAAATATAAGTGTGAGTGATATGTCATTAGATAAACAAGGAACAGAATATTATGCTGATGATGATATAGAGAATAATTATGTATTAAGTGAAGGAGAAGGAACTCATACAATAGCCAAAGTGGGAATAACTGATGGAGAAGAGACAACTAAGTATAGTTGTACAGCCAAATTAACAGTATCCAAAATAGCAGAACCAGAAGATCAAAAAGATACAATGATAGAAGTATTACAACCAGGAGATATTATATTACAATTTAAAGGGAATATCTTAAATGAACAATTAGATTTAAGTAAATTAAATCCCGATGGAAGTAAAGAATATAATTTAACTTTTAGATTAACAGGAAGTACAAAAGAAGAAATACAAGCATATATCAAATTAATAAATAAAGATGCCAAACAAAATGAATCACAAAATTATTTAGCAGGTCGTAAATTAAATATCGATATAACTACCAGTGACTTAAAATGTGAAGTATTTATACAAGATCCAAAGGTAGCACAATTAAAAGCAAAAGATAAAGAAGTATCAGGAATAGAACATATATCAGACCAAGGCGGAATGTATAGATATCAAGGAACATATGATGTACCAAATTGGATATTATTTGGAACAAGAGAGAAATGTGAAAAAGATGAAGAAGAAAAATGTACAAATTCAAAGTTAAATAACATGAGATATGATGAATATGTAGATAAATATATGTATAGAATAATAGGAATAACCGAAGAAGGACAAATGTATTTATTAAAAGAAACATTCTTAAAAGAAGGAGAAACAACAAATACATTTGAATGGAATTACACAACTTATATATCAGATTGTTTAGGAGATACATGTGAATGGCCAAATTCAGATATATATAAAATATTAAATGGAACAGCATCAAATGGAAATCCAATATTTGTAAATAGTACACAATATGAATATTTAAAATCAGGAGATGAAAATGGAACAAGTGATGGAAAAGGAAGTGAATGGTATCAATTAATAGCAGACCATAACTGGATGTATGGAGATACAAATGAAGAAGATAATGTATATAATGGAGATACAATGTATGCCATAGAAACAGGAAATACACCAACAAAGAGGTGGTGGCCAGACGAAGAACAAGGACAAGAAACATGTAGTAGTGATAATCAATGTACAGAAAAACCATATACCTGGAGTAAAAGTACAAAAGCAACAAAAATAGGATTAATGTATATGCATGATATAGATTATGCATATTATGATGGAAATAATCCAAATACAAGAGGAAATCCAGAAAGTTGGACAGATATCACAAATAGTTGGATACATTTTCAAAAAGATGGATATAACACATCAAATTCTGATGAATGGTTAATAACTCGCTTTGGTGTCTATAGTACGAGTCGCGAGTTTGTATGTGCGCGGACTATGGATGATAACGGCGGTCTGACCGAGGGTAGCTTAAACAATTTTTCTGGCGCCCGGCCTGTCTTCTATCTGACATCGGATGTAAGCATTGATTCGGGAGACGGGACTAAGGCAAATCCGTATATATTGGCTTAACTAAGGACAGTTTTTAAAAAATTCCGAAAATAAAAGGAAAAAGCAGTAAAAAAGTGCGACCAGAGGTCAACAATTTTACTGTTTTTTAAGTTAAATATTTAAAATAAAGCATAATAAAATGAATTCAATAAAAATTGAATAAAATAGAAAAATAAATTGTGTAAAAGTTAAGAATCATATAAAATAAAAGAATAAGGAATACGAATATATTTAAGAGAATTAAAAGCAAGTTTAATTAAAGTTAAGCCAGTATTAAATAA
>CANQDM010000107.1 GCA_947591505.1 uncultured Bacilli bacterium
GCGCCAGAGGTTTCCGTATTGTTCTTGCACCAATATTGCAATAATTTTTGTTAAAGTTATATTGCTTTTGCCATAATACTATTTTATAATTTAATTATGGAAAATATTATGTATGCAGAAGTTTTAATTGAATATCCAACAAAAAAAATTGATAAATATTTTACTTATAAAATACCAAAACATTTAAATAATATTATAAATGTAGGAATGAAAGTAAAAGTACCATTTGGTAGTAAAGTTATCAATGGTTTTGTAATGCAAATTAAAAATACTTATAATGAAGAATATGAATTAAAAGAAATAATAGATGTTGTAGATAGAGAATTAATATTAAATGATGAATTAATGAAATTAGGTCTTTATTTGCAAGAAAAAACTTTATGTCCTTTAATTAGTGCTTATCAAACAATGTTGCCATCATCTTTAAAAATAAAAGATAATAATACTGATTATAATTACTATAAAGCTTATTTAGTTTTAAATAAAAGTAAGAATGAAATAGATGAATATTTAAAAATACAAAAGAAAGAAACTAAACAAACTTTATTATTAAGAGAATTATTAGATACTGATAAAGTATTAAAAAAAGATTATGCATCTTATACAGTAAAAACTTTAATCGAAAAAGAATTAATTAAAGAAGTTAAAGAACAAGAATATCGGATTAATAAAAAACCTAATATTAATTTAGTAAAAAATAAATTAAATGAAGAGCAATTAAATGCTTTTAATATAATTAAAAATACACAAGATAATACCACTTTTCTTTTAGAGGGTATTACTGGTTCTGGTAAAACAGAAGTATATTTAAATTTAATTGAAGATGTGATAAAAAAAGACAAGACTGCTATTATGTTAGTGCCTGAAATATCTTTAACTATGCAAGTAGTAGATCGCTTTTATGAATGGTTTGGTTCATCTGTAGCTATTTTTCATAGTGCTCTTTCTAATGGGGAAAAATATGATGAATATTTAAAAATTATTAGAGGAGATGTTAAAGTAGTAGTAGGGACACGTTCCGCTATTTTTACTCCTTTAAAAAATATTGGTATTATTATAATAGATGAAGAACATAGTGATACTTATAAACAAGATAATATGCCAAGATATAATGCGATAGATATTGCCAAGGTAAGATGTGAATATCATAACTGTCCTTTAGTTTTAGGTAGTGCAACTCCAACATTAGAAACACGAGCTAGAGCAATAAAAGGAGTATATAAACATTTACATTTAACTAAACGAGCAGGCGAAGGTACTTTACCAACAGTTAAAATAATTGATATGGTAAGTGAAATTAAAAAAGGAAATTTTATATTTAGTGATGAATTAATTGAAAACCTTAATAATACCTTAAACAATCATATGCAAGCCATAATTTTACTTAATAGAAGAGGATTTTCAACTACTATTAATTGTTCTAATTGTGGTTTTACTTATAAATGTCCTAATTGTGATATTACGCTAACTTATCATAAATCTACTAATAATTTAAGGTGCCATTATTGTGGCTATACTACATTTAAAGAAGAAAAATGTCCAAATTGTGGGGAAGATGGCCTAAATTATTTAGGCTTAGGTACCGAAAAAGTAGAAACAGAATTAAAGAAAATAATACCTGATGCTAGAATTATTAGAATGGATCAAGATACCACTACTAAAAAAGGTGCTCATGAGAAAATAATTGAATCATTTAAAAATCATGAATATGATATTTTATTAGGTACCCAAATGATAAGTAAAGGTCTAGATTTTCCTTATGTTACTTTAGTAGGTATTATTAATGCTGATAATTCTTTAAATATTCCTGATTTTCGTAGTAATGAAAAAACATTTTCGCTTTTATATCAAGCAAGTGGTAGAGCAGGAAGAAGTAGTTTTCCTGGTAGTGTAATACTCCAAACTTATAATCCAGATAATTATGTTTTAAATTGTGTTAAAAATAATGATTTTAATAGTTTTTATAATTATGAAATGAATATTAGAAAAATACTTAAATATCCCCCATATTATTATTTAGTTAGTTTAAAAATAGTATCAAGTGATTATAAAACTTCTTTAGAACACGCTACAAAAATATATAATTATTTAAAAAATAATATAGATGAAGAATCTATTATTCTTGGACCTACTACCGCTAATTTATTTAAACTTAATAATAATTATCGTTTTCAAATAGTTATTAAATATCGTTTTGATAATAAATTAATGAAAGTTTTAAAAGAACTAGATAATATTTATTTAAATGAAAATAAAGTAAACTTAGAAATAGATATTGATCCATTACATATATAATGCCTAATTTTTAGAAGTTTTGTCGAATATATTGCAAAAAAACATTCTATATAATGGAGAAATTGTTACCAAGTTAGGTAACAATTTCTATTTACATTAAAATTTACAACTATATAGTTGTTTTTTTATGTCAAGTAAAAATAAATATTATTTATATACAACAATATTAATGTTATAATAAAGATGTACAATAGTAGAAAATTTAATTTATATAAGTTGTAGAGTAGGAGGATAACTAAATGCTAGAAGCTAAAGATGAAAATAAAAAGCAAAAGATAGCAGTTATTATTGGTGTGGTAACTCTACTAATAGCAGTTTTAGGAGCAACATTTGCCTACTTTCAAATAAGTACAGAAACAATTGATAATAGTACAACAATAACAGGTAGTACACCAAGTAAAACTTTGGTAACATTAACACCAGTAGTAGATAATTTACATTTAAATATAAGTGCAAGTGATATGTCATATGAAAATAGAACAAGAGAATATTATGGAACAAATGGAGAAGACCAATATGTAGGAACAGAAGAATTAGGAACAAAGACAATAGCAGAAGTAGGAATATCAGGTGGAGAAGCAACAACAAAATTTAATTGTACAGCCAAGTTAACAGTATCAAAAGTAACAGAGCCAAAAGAACAAAAAGATACGATGGTAGAGGTATTACAACCAGGAGATATAATATTACAATTTAAAGGGAATATTATAAGTGAAAAATTAGATTTAAGTGAATTAAAAGAAAATAATTCGAAAGATTATAATTTAAATTTCAAAATAAATGGAAGTACACCAGAGACAATAAAAGCATATATCAAGTTATTAAATAAAGATAAAGAGCAAAATTATTTAGCAGAAAAGAAATTAAATGTCGATATAAGCATCAACGAATTAAATTGTGAATTACATATTCCAGATCCAAAGATAGCAGAGTTAAGAAAAAATGATACTCAAGGATATTTAAGTGAAGAATTACAAGGTGGAATGCATAGATTTCAAGCGGTATTTCCAGATAGTGATTCATCAGAAATGACAAATTGGATATGTTTTGGAACAAAAGATAATTGTGGCACAAATGATAACAATATAGATAAATATATGTACAGAATAATAGGAATAACAGAAGAAGGACAAATGTATTTATTAAAAGAAACATTCTTAAAAGAGAAAAGCGAAAATGAATTAAATTGGAATGATAAATTTAATTGGAATGATTTATTTAATATTTCTGATTGTTTAGGAGAAGAATGTGAATGGTCAAATTCCGATATATATAAAAGATTAAATGGAGAGGTATCAAATGGCAATCCAATATTTGTAAATAATAACTATTATGAATATATGGCACAAGGAAGTAAATGGTACGAATTAATAGAAAACCATAACTGGATGTATGGTGATACAATTGAAGATTCTGAATCAATAATATATAATGGAAAAAATATGTATTTAATAGAAACTGGCGACCAACCCACAAAAAGATATTGGCCAGATATAGGGCAAGAAACATGTAGTAATAGTACGCCGTGTACAGAAAAAGAATATACATGGATTAACAGCATACCAGCCAAAATTGGTTTAATGTACATGCATGACCTATCATATGCATATTATAATGGAATCAAAGAAGAATCAAGGGGAAATCCTGGTAATGCTACAAATGTAGCAAATAGTTGGATACATTTTCAAAAAGATGGTTACAACTCATTATCTAATTTTGAATGGTTAAGTACTCGATTAGGTGTTTATGATGCAAATGGTTCTGGTTTTGGTGCAAGACTTGTACGTAATACTGGATATCTGAATAACTACAATTATTTGAATAATGCATATGGCGTACGACCTGTTTTCTATTTAAAATCTGAAGTAAAAATAATTGATGGTACTGGAATAAAAGGAGATCCTTATATATTATCTTAGCTGAGGACAGTTTTTAAAAAATGGCGAAAATAAAAGAAAAAAACAGTAAAAAAGTGCGACCAGAGGTCAACAATTTTACTGTTTTTTAAGTTAAAAAGT
>CANQDM010000108.1 GCA_947591505.1 uncultured Bacilli bacterium
CAGCAACTGTTTTACCATCAGCATTTTGTTTCATATAAAAAGCTTTTATATCTTTAGGCCAATTTTTAATAAAAACAGGTCCATTAAAATATTCGGTAATATATTTTTCATGCTCTTTAGCAATATCTTCGCCATATTCTGGTTCAAACTCCCATTTAACACCAGAATCTTTTAAAATTTTAATAACTTCTTCATGATCAATTCTCACAAAGGTACTATTAATTAAATTATTAAGTTTATCTTTTAATCCTTTTTCGACGAATTTATCAAAGAAATCTATTTCATAAGGGCAATTATCTAGGACATATTTAACAATATATTTTAACATATCTTCCATAATATCCATATCACCATCTAAATCACAGAAAGCTATTTCTGGTTCAATCATCCAAAATTCATTAGCATGAGTTTTAGTATTAGAATTTTCAGCTCGAAACGTAGGACCAAAAGTATAGGTTTTTTTATAAGCTAAAGCCCATGTTTCAGCTTCTAATTGTCCTGATACAGTAAGAGATGTTTGTTTTCCAAAAAAGTCTTTTGTATAATCCACTTTTTTAGTTTCAGCTATTTTATTAAGATCTAAAGTAGTTACTTGGAACATTTCTCCAGCACCCTCACAATCACTTGCCGTAATTATTGGCGCATGAAAATAAACATAGCCTCTTTCTTGAAAATATTTATGAATTGCATAAGCGGCAAGACTTCTTACTCTAAATACGGCTTGAAATAGATTAGTTCTTGGTCGAAGGTATGCTTGCTCTCTTAAAAATTCTCTTGTATGTCTTTTTGGTTGAATCGGATAATCTTCGGGACAGTCTCCTAAAAGTTCGATTTTAGTAGCTTGCATTTCAATATCTTGATTACCTTTAGATTCAACTATTTTACCAATAACAGAAATAGCACAACCAACAAGTAACTTCTTTATATCATTAAAATTACTTAATTTTTCATCATAAACAACTTGTAAATGTTCTTGGCAAGTACCATCAGAAAAATCGATAAAGCCAAATGTTTTTTGATCACGATGGTTTCTAATCCAACCACAAATAGTTACTTCTTTATCTAAATAATTTTTAGTATCTTTAAATAAATCTTTTAAATCCATATTTATTCTCCTTTAATCTCTTACTTTTATATGTAACTCTCTTAATTGTTTTTCATCAAGCTCGTTAGGACTACCCATAAGTAAATCCATACCTGATACATTAGGTGGGAATACTTGAACTTCTCTTAGATTTTCTTCATCGGTTAAAAGCATAACAATACGGTCGATTCCTGGAGCCATGCCAGCATGAGGAGGCGCGCCAAATTGGAAGGCTGTATACAAACTTCTAAATTTATTTTTGATAACTTCTTCATCATAACCGGCAATAGCAAAGGCTTTCTTCATAATTTCAATATCATGATTACGAACGGCACCAGATGCCATTTCATTACCATTACAAACAAAATCATATTGGTAGGCAACAATATTTTCAATATCGCCACTATTTAGGGCATCAAGGCCACCTTTTGGCATACTAAATGGATTATGACCAAAATCCCATTTTTTATCTTCTTCATTATATTCATACATAGGAAAATCATTAATAATACAAAATTCAAACTTATTATGGTCAATTAAATCTAGTTCTACACCTAACTTAGTTCTTAGAATGCCAGCAAGTTTAGCAGCTTCTTTTAACCCAGCAATAATAAATACAACATTGCCTACTTTTAAATCTAATTTACTCTTTAAATTATTAATTTCATCTTCAGTTAAAAATTTAGTTATAGTAGATTTTATTTCATTTTCTTCTACTTTAAGATAAGCAAGTCCTCCCGCACCTTTTTCTTTCATAAATTCTTCTAGTTTTTTATACCAAGAATTAGGTTTATCACAAGTATCTACTTTAATTGCTAAAACATTTTTATCTTTAAAGCCATTAAAAGCAGTACTATTAAATATTTCGGTAATATTTTCAATTATTAATGGGTTGCGTAAATCTGGTTTATCAGTTCCATATTTAGCCATTGCTTCTCTATAAGGTATTCTTCTAAATGGTGGTTTAGATACTTCTTTTTCAGTAAAGTTTTTAAATGTATCATAGAATACTTTTTCCCCAACGGCATAAACATCTTCTTCAGTTGCAAAACTCATTTCTAGGTCAAGTTGATAGAATTCTAAAGTACGATCTGCCCTACAATCTTCATCACGAAAGCAGGGAGCAATTTGAAAATAGCGATTAAAACCTGATACCATTAAAAGTTGTTTATAGATTTGTGGTGCTTGTGGTAAGGCATAAAATTTACCTTTGTAATTTCTTGATGGAATGACAAAGTCTCTAGCACCTTCTGGACTACTAGCAGTAATTATCGGTGTTGCTATTTCGGTAAAATTTAATTCTTTCATTGTTTTTCTGATAAAATCGATAACTTTAACCCTAAATAAAATTTTATCATGTACTTCACTATTTCTTAAATCTAAATAACGATATTTAAGCCTTGTCTCTTCTGATGCATCTTTACTTCTAGCTATTTCAAAAGGTAGAACATTACTACATTTACCAAGTATTTCTAATTTTTCTAAAACAATTTCAACTTCTCCTGTTTTCATATTAGGATTAATATCACTACGCATTCTAACTGTACCAGTTATACTGGCTGTACTTTCTCTTGTTACATCATTAAATAAATTTACATCTTCTGTAATAATTTGGACAATTCCGGTTTCATCACGTAAAGTCACAAAAACTAAACTTCCTAGATTACGAATGGAATTAATCCAACCAGCAACTTTAATACTTTTGCCGATATCTTCTTTAGATACTTCACCACAATAACGATTACGATATATATTTTCCATAAAAATCACTTCCTATAAATTTCCTATGATATATTCAACTATTTCTGATATATCAACTTTTTCTTCTTCTTTAGTTACATTATCTTTAACATTAACTAAACCTTTTTGTAAATCTTCATTATTTAAAATAATTAAATATTTAGCGTTTAGTCGATCTGCTTGTTTAAATTGGCCTTTCAAGCCTTTATTTAAATAATCTGTTTCACATATAACCCCATTTAATCTTAAACTTTGAATTAAATCTAATGCATATAATTTTTCTTCTTCAGATACATACATAACATAACAATCTACTTCTCTTTTGATGCTTTTATATAAATCCATTTCTTTTAAAATATTTATAATACGATCAATACCACAAGCAAATCCCATACCATAAGAATCTGGCCCATCTAATTCTTTAATTAATTTATTATAACGGCCACCTGCGCCTAAAACACTTTGTCTTGTTTCATTATTATCCAAAGATACTACTTCAAATACAGTATGATCATAATAATCAAGACCTCTTACTATTTTCGGATTTACTTCATAATCAACTTCTAATAAATCCAAATATTTTAAAACTGTATCAAATCTAACTTTAGCATCATTAGTTAAATAATCGATAGTTTTTGGTGCATTTTTTAATACTTCACTATCTGCATCAACTTTACAATCAAGTATTCTTAAAGGATTAGTTTTAAATCTTTCTTGGCAGTCTTCACATAATTCATCTAAATGTGGCTCAATATATTTAACTAAAGCATCACGATAATTATTTCTAGATTCTGCATCTCCCAAAGTATTAATATTTACTTGTAAATTATCAATATGTAATGCTTCAAGTATTTTATATTGTAAGCTAATTACTTCCGCATCCACAAGTGGATCATTACTACCTAAAACTTCTACCCCAAATTGAGTAAATTCTCTAAGTCTACCTGTTTGGGGTCTTTCATAACGATACATTGTGCCATTATAATAATATTTTTTTACATCTGGTAAGGCATATTCTTTATCTTCAATAAAGCTTCTTACAACTCCAGCCGTTCCTTCTGGTCTTAAAGTCATATTGCGATTACCTTTATCTAAGAAATCATAAGTTTCTTTTTTAACAATATCAGAAGATTCTCCTACTGATCGATGAAATAATTCACTTGCCTCAAATAAAGGCGTCCTAATATATTCATAATTATAAGATACCATAATCGTATTTACTAAATTACTTACATATTCATATAAAAGAGCATCATTACCCTTAACATCAATTGTTCCTTTTGGTTTAGTTATCATATTAAATTCCTTCTTTCTTTTTTAAAAAAAGACCTAGAATCACATAAGGGCGAGAGTAAATCCCACGGTACCACCTTACTTCTAGGTCTTTAATTTTTATCGCTATATGCGTTTCTACTATCTAAAAAGTGTCTTCATTTA
>CANQDM010000109.1 GCA_947591505.1 uncultured Bacilli bacterium
GGAAATTAAAATTTAGTGAAAATAATCTTAAAATATTAGTTATTATAATTTTTAAATATTTTATTTTTAAGTTTTTTCTAGACTAATTTATTTTTTAAATCGTTGGTTATAATATCATTAAAATTAACATTTAGTAATCATATATTTTTTTTGCACTCTATCAAGCAACATAACTTTTGTAATATCTAAATTAGTTTTTTCAAACAATATTTTGCTATAATTTTCATCAAGTATTTTTCCATACAAAGTTACTTTAACACGATTTTCTTCACTTAAATCATAATCTGGCATTGGAAAGTATTTTTCTTTTTGAATATTATAAATCCTTTTTATACCACTTCCAATAGTATCAATCATATTTAAATTAACCATTGCAGTTGCTAAAAATTGATTTCTATAATATGGTGATGAAAATCCATCTTTTAAAACATTTTCAACCTTTTGAGGAATAAAATAACCCTCATTAGATATCATTATCTTATCCTTAAATTCAGTAACTACTATGCTACCATGTAATCGATAGTCCTGATGGGCTATACAGTTATTGAGTAATTCTCTTAATATGAACTCATCATATTGATTTACTTCATTTGGAAATAAACTATTATTAATAATATATCTATATCGTAAATTTCTAACTTTAGATTTTAATTTTTCGACATTAGTAATAAACGGTATACCAAAATGTTCATAATCAATTGCATTCTTTTCGTCAAATAATCTCCATGTCATTCTAGGCATATAACCATCCATTAAATAATCATCTTCATTTTTTCCTAATAATAACATACAGGCCATAGTAATTTTATTATCTAAAGTAAGTCTAGCTTTATTTAAAAAATCTATATCAGATAATTTATCTATATTATAACTTTCATCATTATATTTAATCTTAAATTGTTCTCTAGCAAATTTAATTGCTTCTTTATCTAAATTATCAATAGTTGCTCTTTCTATTATTTGTCTTGACCAGTCATAACTAGCTGTAGATTTAATTTGTTCTATTTTATTAGGCGCTAAAGGAACTAATGATTCCCCATTTCTGCCATAAGGAAAACCTTTCCAATTTATTGGAGTACCTGCAGCAGCTGGAACTTGAAACATTATAATTCTTTTATTATCAATAATTAATTCATATATTTCAATAAAGCTCACATTATCTGTTGTATTATCTGAAATTTGTTTTTTTAATTTATTAAAATTATTATCTTTATAAAAGTTAGAATTTATTAATTCATGAGTTTTATCATCAACGCCAAAAAACTATCCAAGAATATTGTCTATTTCTTAAATTTGCTTCATTTCCTAATGCTGAAAAATATTTACCTAATTTATCTATATCAAAATTATTTTCAGCTCGTTTAAATTCCACACATTCACTTTCAAAATTTTTAAGTAATTCATTTAATATTTTTGTTAATTCATCATTAGTTTTGAACATTTTTTTCACCCTCTTCATTTTCAATTATTTCATACCCTAATTTTTCATAAGTTTTTTTCCTTTTTAGAAACATATTTCTTGTTTTAGGATAGTTGTCATCTACATAGTCATAAACTATTATTTCCTTTTTGTCTTCATTTTTTCGATGTAATCTTCCCAAATATTGAGTAATTTTAGTTTTACCTGAACTAGGCATTGTTAAAAATAAAGTATCAAGTTTTGAATCATCAAAACCTTCCCCTAAACATGACCCTGTAGCTACAATTATTTTATTTTCACCATTTTCATTTATTTTTTCATTTAGTTTTTCATATTCTTTTAATACTTTTTTGCCAATGCCTCCTTGATATTTAAAAACATTATCCGTATATTTTTTTAATTTATCATATATTTCATTTAAATGTCTTATTCTTTCAGTTAATACTAAAATATTTTTATTATTATCAAATTCAGTTTTTATATCTTTGACAATATTATCTGTTCTAACAACATCTTTAGCTATAAAATCATTTATTTCATTCAATTCATAATTATCAATTTGTTTATTTGTGAAATTTAAATGACTATTTTTAACAATTATCTTCATTGGTATTTTCAGATTTTGATTAAATTCTAATGCATTTATTTCACATCTTATATTACCGCACTGCATAAAAACAATAGGAGTATGACCGTTTTCTCTTTCTGGAGTTGCTGACATACCATAAACATACTTAGCATTACATTTATTAATAACTTTTTCAAATGTATAAGCTGCCGCATGATGACATTCATCAATTATAATCATACCATAGTTATTAACTATATCTAAAACACTACCTTTATTCCAAATCGATTGGATACTAGCAACATCGATATTATTAGTAAGATTTTTCTTTTTGCCACTAAACTCACCAATTTCCCCTAAACCTAAAAATTTTTTTATTGAGTTTTGCCATTGACCTAATAATTGCAAATTAGGTACTAAGACCAATGTATTAGTATTTACTTTAGCAATCATGCTACAAGCAATTACAGTTTTACCATATGCTGTTGGAGCAGATAAAACGCCATTATCATACTCTAACATTTTATTTAATGTATTTAATTGAGTTTCCTCTAAAATTCCATTAAAATTAACATCGATTTTATGTCCTTTATTTCTTTTATCTTTAATATTCATTTTAACATTATTTTCTTTACATAAAGATTCCAAATATTCAAAAGTACCTCTAGGAATTTTTAAATATTTATCGTCTTCTTCACTACAATCTATTATCATTGGTGTATTATAAACTGAATATCTCATTCGTTGCTTTCGATAAAATTCTGGATTTGCAAAAGTTGCTAATCTTTTAAAACATGATTTTACACCAGAATTTAGATTAGCTTTATCAATATAAACCATATCATTTAAGATAACATTTATACTGCTTGGATATTTAAAATGATTTTTCTTTTTATTTTTAACGTCTTTTTCAAGAGTTGATATTTCACAACTAATATCAATAGTTTCATTAGAAATCAAATTAATTTTTTCAAAAACTTCATCTAAAGATAATTTTTTAAGACTTTTTAAATATTCAAATTGATTAGCAATTTTTAAAAAATTTCTATCTACAAATAAAGTATTTCCACATTTTGAAGCTTCGTTTTGAAATGGTAAAGCAATTAAATTTCCATAACCATCTTTTGTTAAAAAATCTTGATTAGGAAACATTCTATCAAAAGATGATATTTTAAAACTATCTTTTATTTCCATTGTTTTAGATAATAACAAACTTCCTAATTTTCTAGCTGTTAAAGCTTTTATATTATCTTTAAAAAATATCCATATATGATAGCCTTTACCAGATCTACTTTCTTCTATACCAATTGGTATATTATATTTATCACATATACTTGCAAACGCCAAAACATCATCTTTAACATCTAAATCATTATTTTTATTATCAAAATCAAAAGCTAAGAAATAACAAGTATCATCTTTTAACATTGGATATATTCCAATAACTTTTTTTGACTCATACATATGATTTTTAATTACATCTAATGTTAATGGAACATTATCTTTATACTGACAATTTTTACAAGAAAAACCTTTTCTTTTATTACAAATATTTTCTTTCCAAAAATTATTACATGTTGGAGCATAACTAACTTGACCATTTTTAAGATACATATGTGGATACACATCGGTTCTTCCTTTAAAATAGTCAGCAAAAATATTAATTTTATCCTGAATTGTTAAAGCTTGCTTTTGATTAGTAATTTTTTGTTTCAAAATTTCATTTTCTTTTTGCAATTCTAATATTTTAATTTCATTTTCATTAATTAACTTTTTTAATTCTTCTTCAGTTATATTAAACACTCCTTCCAAATGAAATTAAAATATATTATTACTTATAATCTTATTTTTTGCAACAAAAAAATACTTAACCTATAGCAATTGCCTTAATTGGTTATAATAATACTACTATGAAAATAATTTTATATCTTCTAATTTAAAAAATAACATAAATTATCAACATATTAGTTACCAATATTAATAAACAAAGTAGCAATAATTTTCCTGCTACTTTGTTTAACTTCCAAATCCAAATAAATTATTGCTTTCATATTTCTTCAACGATTTATAAAAGAATAGAATTGATAATATAAACCAAAATATAGTTAATAATATTATCATAATTAGACTAGGAATCGATAAATTCTTTACTATCTCAACTGGTATTGCTCCTAACAATAATGATGGCATAATAAATATAAATATTACTCTTAATA
>CANQDM010000110.1 GCA_947591505.1 uncultured Bacilli bacterium
AATAACCCTCTCTAGAAACCTCATCTATAGCAAGAACCATTTTCGCATCATTAGCCTCAGGAAAGGCCACCCGTCCTGGGTTAGCCTTCGCCTTCGCTTTAACAGTTTCTATTAAGTCCATAATTACTCCTATCTATAGATATAGTCGCCATCTTCATAACGAGGTGGAATAACTGGAACTAATAAGTATGACTCATATTTGCCACCAGTATGAATAACATGTTCACCTTTATTATCAGGAAACCAAACAAGTGGCTCAAACCATTCATCACGAATATATCTACCAGCAATTTGAAGTTGTAATTTTTGACCTTTATGCCAAATTCTTGAGATTGGCCATATTTCAATATCTACTGGAACAATTTCACCAGGTTTTAATTTTTCTGTTCTATCATGAGTATGAACTGGTTGATATTCTGTCGATTTTTCTTCATCTAAGTGTCTAGCTGAAACTCTAAGTTTACCCCAAGCACCTGGATGACGTTCAGAGCCAAAAATAGTTACTGGTAATTCTTCACCTTTAGTAGATAGCTTCTTAATAGTTATAAATAAGTCCATATCATCATGACCTTTAGCCTCAACATACATTCTTAGCTTCATATAGCCAGTAAGTTCAGTATCTTTTCTAAATGTATATTCAAATGTAGTTAAACCGGTTGCACCATCATAACTAACACTACTAGCATTTTTAACTGGTGCATCACCTAATTTATGAGTGCTAGCATTTAAATATAATTTTTTATAAACAGTTCTAGCAAGTGGCCATTCATTTTCTGGACGATTAGTTTGATATGGATATTCAAATGCATCCATAACTTCCATTCTAATTCTTGGTGTTAATTCCCAACCATTATAAATATCTTTCAAATAACGATCAAAGAATAATTTTAAATCTTGTAACCATTTTGAATTATAAGTATCTGGCCATTCAAATACTTGATGGCAACGCATCCATTTTTTCTTAGATTTAATATTTTTAAACCCTTCCCAACTTCCTCTTAAATGGAAATGGTTCCAGTTACAAGTAGTATAAACTGGGATATTAATTTTTTCATAATGAGGTATTTTATCTTGCCAATATGGACTAGTAACATATGGCTCTTTTTTAGCCATAGCAACTGTATTATCGATATAACCTCTTCCTTGCGCAGCAATTACAATTGAGCCACCAAAGAATCCAGGGATACCACCTTCCATAATACTTTCACGATATTGGTCTCCTGTTGCTTCCCATGGAGCAATACATACTAGATGAGGTGGACATTCAGCAGCAATACGCCATTGACTCATGGCAACACCTGAATTACCAAATAGAGCTATTTTACCATTACACCATTTTTCTTTTGCAGCCCATTCAATAAAGTCATAGCCATCTCTTCCTTCTTGGGTACCAAATTGTTGTTGATCACCTTCACTATTACCGATACCTCTTGGATCTACATTTGCAACAGCATATCCTTGATAACACCAGAAAAGTGGATCTGATGATTCAAACTTGCAAACATTTGATACTGCTCCAGTTGGTACACCCATCGGTCTAAATATTTGGACAGGTTGATGCCAAGGTTGTTTACCAAAGAATGACCAACTAATAATAAGTGGAACTGGTGTTTTTAGGGCACTTGCTGGAATATAAATATCAGCATAAATAGTTACACCATCACGCATTTTAACTGGTCTATCTTGAAGACATATTACTCTTTTCTCATCATCAACATAATACTCTGTTGTATTAATTGGTACCTCAATGCAATAATTCATTGCTTCTTCTCTTGGAACTTTGGCAAATTCCTCCTTTGGTATAGGTTGTGTCATTTTTGTAAAAATAACATCACAATTTGTGCCATCAGGATATTTAATATTAACTATTTTTTCATCCCTTTTTGGCATTTCCTTTGGTAAGGACAATTCGTTTTCAATCGGCTTTTTTTCTTCTTTCACTTTCAATCCTTCTTTCTATTCTTTTCTTTAAAAATTAGCCTTCAATTTGTTTTGCAATAATTTCGGCGGATTCACTAATAGTATTAGCATGCATTAATTCAGTATACTTAATATAGCAGTCATATTCTTCTTCAAATTCAGAAATAATTCCTACCATTTCTAAGCTTTTTAAATCAATATCTGTTCTAATATTAGTGCTACCAGATAAAGTACTTGGATCTACTCCTAATACTTTAGCAGTCTTTTCAATTAATTTTTTTTCGATTTCGTCTTTCATACTATCCTCCTATTATTCATTTTACCACAAATTACAAGATATAAAAATAAATATTAAATTTAAATATTAAAATTATGTAAATAATGTTATACTATTTTATAAGAAGGTGGTTAAAAATGATTGGAACAGATATTGTTTATATTCCAAGACTTAAAAAAATGATAGATAATAATCCATCATTTATTAAAAAAGTTTATACTAAAAATGAACTTGCTATTGCTAATACTATAAAGGATCCAGTTAATTTTTTAGCCACCAGATTTGCTGCAAAAGAAGCAATTATTAAAGCTACTAATACAAAATTTGATTTTAATGAAATAGAAATACTAAAAGGTGATTTAGGTGAGCCTATCCCTACTATTATTAATCATGAAGAATATAAAATAGATTTATCTTTATCCTATGATAATAACTATGCTATTGCTTTTTGTATAATTAAATATTAGTTATTTGGTGCAAGAACAACTCGGAAACCACGACCATTAATACCCTCACCAGTACCCTGACCAAACTGGAATTGCCCCGCCGAGGCACCAGCAACAAAATTTTCGCCACGACCAAACCAAGGGGACGAAGAATCAACAAAATAAGCATAGTCACCATACCAGCTATTATGATAACGATTAGCACCCATTCTATCAAAATATTGATAAAAAGGCCCCATCTCTCCAGTTGCATCACCTAATATTCTTTTATTATAAGTTGTTGTTGAACTATCAGCAGCATATTCATCAATATATCCTTGTGATATTTGGGTTGTTATTTCTTCTTCTTTAAAACCGCTTTTATTTCCATCTGTACTACCTTTTCTATACGCTGCTACATATTCCCATCCTCCTCCACTCATATCATATATTCCACTGATATTCCCTGTAGTTGATGCTAAATATCCAACTGGTGTATTCCATGGTTGTGTTGTTTCTTTTTCTGTATGCTCAGCATATGTTCCTTCTCTTGTAGTTTGATCTGTATTTGGTGCAGCAGAATATCCAGTATAATTATCACTAGCATTATTTATATTTACTTCTGTTCCTATTCCATATTGTGAATGAGAAAGGTAAGCTACTGCTCCCCATTCTGTGTTTTTCATCATATGACTATCTAATTCAGTTACAAAATCTTTTCCAGCATTAAAAAATTCTTTTATTGTTTTATTTCCCCAAGAAGGGACATTTGGTTTTACTATCATTGTATCTTCTGATGTACCACCCGTTTCAAACTTTCCTACCCAGATGCCATTTAAATCATTTTTTCCTAAAGTAAATGCTGGATGGGTATAATAATTATTTAATGTTGCTTCATTTTCATTCATCTTTGGTGCATTTTCTACACTACCAAATTTTATGTCGATTATTCTTGATTTATTCATTGCTTGAGTTGTAGATGTTGCATACTCTTTATTCGTTAATGTATTTCCATCAAGGACATCTGTATATTCTCCCATATCCCATATTTTATATTGATATCTTGGTATCCAAACAAAATATGCTTTTATATCTTTATCATCTATTTTTTCTCCTACATTATGATTAACATTGTCGTTTAGTATTACGGCATTTGCCCATCTTTTTTCACTATAGTTATACCATTCACTATTTTCGTTGGCATAATATACATCTCCATTAGGTTTTATTTCTACTGGTATTAGTGGATCTTGTAATACTGGATCTGCTCCATTTAATTCTTTATCTATCCATTTTTCTTTATGTATGCCACTTCTCTCATATAATTCATCTATTGCATCTTGGACATTATTTGTTTTTGTATGTTTATTATCAAATGATACTTTATTACTTTCGATATATGCCTCTACGGCATAGACACTCGTTACTGATATTATTAAACCTACTATTAAACCAAATACAAATACCCATTTATTATTTATTCTCTTCATCTATAATAACCTCTATTATCTATAAGATTATTATAATATACCCCCCCCGAGAGTCAAGTACCACATAATAAATTATGT
>CANQDM010000111.1 GCA_947591505.1 uncultured Bacilli bacterium
ATACTACCTTATGCATTTACTGAAGAAGGTGTAGCAATGTTGGCATCTATTTTAAGGACTAAAGTAGCAAATGAAGTAAGTGTTGGAATAATGCGTGCATTTGTTTTAATGCGTAAATATATTTCTAATGAATTAATAGAAATAAACTATATGAAAAGACAAATATTAAATAATAGTGATAATATAGATAAAAATACTAAAAACATAAAATTATTACAAGAATCATTTAATAAATTTGAAGAGAAAAGGAAAAGTAATGAAATATATTTTAATGGTCAGATATATGATTCATACTCTAAGATATTAGATATATTAAAAGAAGCAAATAAAGAATTAATCATAATAGATAATTATGCAGATAAAAGTATGTTAGATATGATAAGAAATATTAAAGTAAATACAACAATAATATGTAAAGAAAATTGTTTATTAAAAGAAATAGATATCGAGAAATATAATAAGCAATATAGTAATTTAAAAGTAATATATAATAATACCTTTCACGATAGATATATTATTATAGATAAAAAAACAATATACCATTGTGGTACATCACTAAATCATATAGGTAGTAAAACATTTTCTATAAACAAACTAGAAGATAAAGAAGTAATAGATGCACTTCTTAATAAAATAGAAAATATATAAAATGAAATAAATGGTTATATTTTGAGTTATCAAAATATAAAATAAAAAAAACTTAAGGTTCCAAAATGGAACCTTAGAATTAAATCAAAACTCAACTTGTAAAGTTGGCAAACTTATTTTGTTAAGAATAAAAAAATTAAATTAAAAAAATGTAAATCTTGAATAGTAGATAATATTTTAGTAAAATAATGATGTGTCCTCGTAGCTCAGTTGGATAGAGCACAGCCCTCCTAAGGCTGGTGTCGGTGGTTCAAATCCACTCGAGGACGCCATTTTTATTTGTAAATAATTTTATAAGTTTTAACCCATTATTTGGCCACCATTATTGTGAATTACTTGGCCAGTAATATAACTAGAATCATCACTAGCTAAAAAGACAAAAGTTGGTGCTAGTTCATAAGGCTCTGCTCCTCTCGCCATAGCGGCCTCAGCTCCTAGTGATGGTATTTTTTCTTTTACCCAACATGCAGGTTGAAGGGGAGTCCAGAAAAATCCCGGAGCAATAGCATTAACTCTGATATTTTTTAAAGCTAAATTACGAGCTAAAGCTCTTGTAAAACCAACAATTGCGCCTTTAGTAGTTACATAATCGATTAATTGGGGATCACCATAAAAGGTAGTAATTGATGATAAATTAATAATAGAATCTCCGGAATGAAGATAAGGTAAAACTTCTTTAGTTAAATAAAACATGCCATAGACATTAACTTTCATTGTCCAATCAAATTGTTCATCAGTAATATTTTCAAGTTTATCTTGTTGATATTGTACGCCAGCATTATTAACTAAAATATTTATTTTGCCAAATCTGTTTAATGTTTCTTGCACTATTTTTTGACAAAACTTTTTATCAGTAATATCTCCTGCTAAAAGCAGACATTCACCACCTAAATTTTCAAGATACTTTTTAGTTTCTTCGGCATCAATATGTTCATTATAATATGGTATTACTACTTTAGCACCTTCTTTAACAAAAGCAACAGCACAAGCTCTACCTAGACCACTATCAGCACCAGTAATAATGGCAACTTTGTCCTTTAACTTACCACTGCCAATATATTCTGGGTTATCAAATATAGGCCTAGGTTCCATTAAATATTCCATACCTGGTTGTTTCTTTTGTGATTGTTCAGGTGCCATAATTTTATAATATGTACTTTGTACACCTACTTTATTATCAAAATATTTATAATATTTGTTACCAAAATGATAATCACTATCCATAAAATATCCTCCTTTTATACTATATGATTAATATGAAAGTTGGTTATTTAGGCAAGTAAAATAAATGATTAATTGTTTTTAAATTATTATCATTTTTATTTACAATACTTTTTCTTGCATAACCTGCTATTAAATCAGCAGCTTGCACAGGATAGGATAAAAGAGAATTTTTAAATATTACTCTTATAGTTAATTTATTATTAATTAAATTTTTAAATTTACTATTTTTTCTAATATTAGTCATCCCATATTTTAATTCTTGATAGATACTTTTTTCTAAATTATATAGGCCATTACTTTTATAACTACTTTGATCAACATAAATTATTAATTCTAATTCTTTATTTTGGTCTAATTTATTTATTTTAATTAAATCTTTTATCGTATTTTTAATCATTATTTTTATGGCATAATCTAAATATCTGCCTTTGGATTTTTTGTTTTTTAAAATATTTTTATATATTTTTGTAGTATCTATACCAATACTCATTAATTCATATTTAGATAGGTAATTCATAAATACTTGGAAATGTTTTTTCTTTAAATTACAACTTTTAAGTTCAATAGCAGGTTTCCTTTTTAAAAGTCTTTTATATCGTGGTTTATATATTGCAACAATATTTTGATATTCTTTGGTAAAATTATTTAATTCATTACTATTAAAAAAGATTATACCTCCAAAAGTCATTATTTTATCTTGGAGTAAATTGCCAGAATCATCGATGGCCATATAGATTGTTTGTTTCATAAGTTGTAAAATAATCCTCCTTTTTAATTTATAATAACACCAAATAATGTAAAGTGAAAATGTTTTTGTTTATTTGGTTTAATTTTTTGGTATAATTTAAATAGAAAGTAGGAAAATAATAATGAAAAATAAATTTGAGAAATTAACACCAGATGAAGAAGAAGTAAAAAAATTTGAAAAAAATGTTAAAGAAGTTAAATTAAAAAGTGAAATGTACAATCATGATAATGAAAAATTAGAAAAAAGGGATGAAGAAGATTCTAAAGATGCCGTAATGTGGGGATTTGTTCTTGGCTTTATCTTATTTTTCATTTTACTTATATTAATTATCGTCTTTACTAATTAAAGGAGATGAATCTAATGTTACTTGAATGCTTAAAGATTTTCGCAGCTCGGATTATCGATGTAACATTAGGAACTTTAAGAACTGTCTTTTTTGTTAAAGGAAAAACTATCGAACCTTTTATTATTGCTTTCTTTGAAGTTTTAATTTGGTATTTAGTAGCGAAAGAAGCACTAAATACAGTCGGAAATACAATTTACATTGCCATCTCTTATGCGGGAGGATACGCTACTGGTACTTTTATTGGGTCGTACCTTTCCAAAAGATTTATTAAAGGTGAAGTAGGAGTTCAAGTTATTCTAGAAGAAGGATATGACAAATTAATTAATAAATTACATAAAAAAGGTTATGGTGTATCAATTATCGAACTTAAAAATGATTATGATGGTAAATATAAAGATATGTTATTTATTGAAGTAAGTACCAAGAATTTAAGGGAACTAACGAATATGATTAAAGCCTATGATAAAAATGCTTTTATGGTAGTAAATGAAACTAAAATAGTTCATAATGGTTTTGTTAAATAAAGACTTGTTTATTTAGCATATTTTTGTTATAATATTTTTGCAATTTAAGTGGGACAAAAATCCTGCTTTTATTTATAGTTTGAGGTGAGGCATGGAAAAATTAGAAGAATTAAAAAAGGCATTAGAAAAAGAATTAGCAAGTAAAGACATTATAGTTGATGATATCTTTATTGAGAAAAAAGGGAAGTATCAATTTCTAACCGTGGTGTTAGATAAAGTGGGAGGAATTGATTTGGATGGCATAGTGGATGCTACGCATGTAATAAATCCTATTGTTGATAAGTATGATGTATGTGATAGTGAATATATTTTAGATGTTATTAGTAAGGAAAGAGGTTAAAATATGGATAGTAAAGCATTTATTAAAGCATTAGATAATATTGTAAAGGAAAAAAACATTAGTCCTGATGTTGTTTTTGATGCCATGACTTTAGCATTACAAACAGCGTATAAGAAAAATTTTGATAGTAAAACTAATGTAAGAGTAGATATCAATAGAGATACAGGAGAAATAAAAGTATATTCTTATTTAGTAGTAGTACCTGAAATTGATGAAGGAAGTACGACAGTTGATGAAGAAGGAAATACAGTAGATGTACCACCTGAGATTAATATTGATGCGCAAATTCTT
>CANQDM010000112.1 GCA_947591505.1 uncultured Bacilli bacterium
TAAGTTCCTACTTGTAATATTTTTAATATTATGATAAGATAATTTTGTTCTGATGGCGAGATAGCTCAGCTGGCTAGAGCAATCGGTTCATACCCGATCGGTCGAGGGTTCGAATCCCCCTCTCGCTACCAATTTGTAATTTACTAGATTTATATCTAGTTTTTTTTATTAGATAAAAAGTGAGAATATGTTATTTAACAAAACTTAAATATGATATACTATTATTATAGTAGGAGTTGTTATATTATGTTTAGATTAATGTGGCATTTTTTGAGTGTTGGTTCAATGGTTTCATTTATAATATTTATTTTTTCTATATTTTTGATTTTTATAAAGAAAAAAGTAAGCAAAAAAGTATGGAGAATACTATGCTTTGTTCCATTAATTATTTCGATAATACATTTTATAGTATATTTTACACCTAATGGTTTTATTATAAGTAGATTCTTATTTATGTATGTTTTTTCAATTTTAATATTATTATTGCAACTTATATATAATAAAGAAAAAATATTTAAGTTTTCTTCTATTATAATTATCATTTTAAGTTTTATCAGTTTCTCTATGACTTTTTATGGCACAATAATGGACGAAAACATTCATAATTTAAATTATTATAGTTACACAGATAGTTTTAATAAAACAATATCTATATTAAAAAAAGAGTATGTATTAAATGAACATAAAAAAATAGATTATGATAAATTATATAGTAAATATTATCCATTAATAGAACAAGCAGATAAAAATAATGACGAACAACTATACTTTAAAACTATGTTTGAGTTTTCTAAAAATTTTAAAGATGGACATTTTCAATTCGAAATATATTACACAACATTAGAAGAAGCAGTTGAAAGATATACTTTTATGGATGATTATTATGATAAAGATTATGGTTTTGCTAGTGTATTATTAAGTAATGGAGATGTTGTTGCCATTTTAGTAGATGAAGATAGTGAAGCATATAATAAAGGACTTAGAGATGGCATGATTATCACTAAAAAGGATAATATTGATATTTTGAAAGTACTAGATGAAATTATTACACCTACGGAATCATATCCTGTTTTAGAAGATGAAAGATTAATAAATTCGTTTTATTTATTTGGTTCAGGGAGTGATATAATTAATGTTTCGTTTTTAAATGAAGAAAGCAAAGAAATAACTATATCTGTCCATTCAACAAATAATCCTCCATCTAAACCTGATGAATTATATTATAAAATAATGTATTATGACACTAATCTTGAAAATTTAGATACTAAAATGTTAGATAATAATACTGGATACATTTATATAAGTGACGAGATGTATAGCCCATTTAAAGGTGCAATAGGATATTTATTTGATGATTCATCTTATTTAACTAAAATTGTAGATAAAAAAATACAAAATTTAATAAATCAAGGTATGACAAATTTAATAATAGATTTAAGAGCAAATTCTGGTGGATATATGACGGAAAGTGAAGCAATAGCTTCCTTATTTACAAACGATAATTATTTAGTTTCAAAAGATGCTAAATATAATAGTAATTTATATGATAAGTCATATTTAAAAGGAAATGGCAAATATGCAAATATGAATATAACCATTTTAGTTAATTCTGATACGTCAAGTGCGGGTGATTGTTTAACATATATGTTTTCAAAAATGCCTAATGCTAAAATTGTAGGTTTTACAAATTCTAATAATTCAGCACAAAGTGTTGGAGGTATTATATTTTTAAGTGGTGGAACTTCATTTATATCATACCCAATTTATAAATCACTTGATAGTAACAATAAAATTTTAATTGATACTGATTCAACAGGTTTAGCAAATGTTAAATTAGATTATAGAATAAATTTAACACAAGAAAATATTAAAGAAATATTTTATAGTGATGAAGATTATGATTATTTATTAAATTTTGCCTTACAAATGATGGATTAATATCAACCGAGGCAGAAGATTTAATGTAGAAGTGGAGAGATTATGAAAAAATTTTGGAAAGAAATATTAATATTAACTATACAATTATTTTTGTTTTATATTGTTCCTTTATTTGCGGGATCAACAGATATAATGGGCATGATATTATTACTTATAATTGGAACATTTATTCTTTCTCTAATAATATCTAGTATATCTAAAGAAAAAGTAAAATATTTTTATCCTTTAATTGTTTCAATATTATTTATACCATCAATCTTTATTTACTATAATGGGTCAGCTTTAATTCATATAGTTTGGTATTTTGTTGATTCTTTGATTGGTTTAGTAATGGGAACAATTATTTATAAATTAACTAATAAATAATTAAACAAATAGTAATTTGTATGGAGATGCTATGAAAGAATTTTTAAATAAAATCAGAATTCCTAATAAAGATATGAAAACCAAAAACAAAATAATAAATACTTTTTTAATAATGCTATTAGGAATATCTTTAGGTATATTTTCTAAATGGTTAGATAATTTAGGTATTAACGATGCAATATGGTGGCAACATATACTAGGAATATTAGATTTAAGAAATGTTTTTTCGGATATAGGAATATGGCTATTTCTTGCAATAACTATTTCTGTTTTTAGTAAAACACCATTAAGAGCAAGTTTGAATGTATTTTTATTTTTTGTAGGTATGACCGTAAGTTATCATCTATATACAATTTGGTTTAGTGGTTTTAATCCCAAAAATTATATGATGATTTGGTATGGAATAACTGCTATAAGTCCAATACTTGCATTTATTTGTTGGTATGCAAAAAGTAATAATAAAATATCAATGTTAATTTGTAGTTTAATATTTTGGGTAATGTTTAGATTATGTTTTAGTATTGGAATATGGTATTTTAATTTAAAGAGTGTAATAGATTTTATTATTTTTATAGGAACAATTTTAGTATTAAATGTAAAACCTAAAAATACTATTTATAGTCTAATTATAGGTTTTGCTTTGGTATTTTTATCTTGTGTAATATTATAATTTAAATTACAATTTATCTAACTCTTACTTTGTGTCCTGTTAATATTTTATAGTAGTTATATAATTGTTTTTGAAAGGAACGAGAAATATGAATCAAGAGAAAATAGGAAAGTTTATTGCGAGTTTAAGAAAAGAGCAAAAATTAACTCAAGAACAACTTGCTTTAAAATTAGGAGTAACTGCTAAATCAATAAGTCGTTGGGAAAATGGTAAAAATATGCCAGATTATTCTATTTTAAAAGAACTATGCAATATATTAGATATTGATATTAATGAATTTTTAAGTGGCGAAAAACTAAAAAAGAGCGAAATTCAAACATATAGCATTGAAAATTTAGATCAAATTCTAAAAGAATATTATAAGATGAAAAAACAAAGAAATATATTTAAATCCATGGCAATAATTATTGGATTAATAGTAATTATTTTAATAGTTGCATTTAACTCCATATTTTTATTTATGGGAGTATTAAATAAAGAAGAAGTAATAACTGATATAAACCAATATTCTGATGTTATTGGAGTTAATGCTAATAATAAATATAAAGATAAATGGGGAATGTCAGAAGAAATATTTCCCGAGTCAATTAATGAATTAGATGTTAAAGATTTCAAAATGGTTTATTTAGATGCCTGGGATAAGCAATATTTAGCTTATTTAATAGTAGATTATACTAAATTTGAATATGAAAAAGAAATTGAAAGATTAAATAAATATGGCATAGAAGATTATATTGGCTATTATAATGTAACAGGATTTACTAATTATAAATTATTAGCAATGGAATCTGATTCTTATCAAGGATTTGTTTATGCAATTACTGATGGTAATAGTAGAATAATATATGTTGAAATGATATTCTGTAATTACTTTATGGATATTAAATATAACAAACATATACCATACAAATATTTACCAGATGGATTTGATGCAACAATAAATAATAGTTATCGAAAAAAATTTATAAAATAATTACAAATCACAATTTATATAATTAAAAGGTGTTAATGTTGATTAAAAATGATATAATGGTTTTATGAAAGACTCTTATAATAAAAATTAGACAAGTCAAGTAATACAAAATTTGATAAAATTAATCTAGGAGGATGAAGTT
>CANQDM010000113.1 GCA_947591505.1 uncultured Bacilli bacterium
CCATTTAAAACAATTTGTCTTAAATAATTATCCATCTCTACATTACCAGATATTCTAAACCATTTACCTTTTTTAAGTATTTTATTTATTTGTTTATATTCTTCTTCTTTAAATCTTACAAACTTAACTAAAAAACTATCTGTCTTATCACTAACTTTTAAATTAATGATATAGGCTGTTCCTTTTTGTCCTTTTCTTTCACTAGCATCTACTCCAAATACATATCCTTCAATAATGATACCTTTTTGTTCTCCAACTATATTTTTTATTTGAGTTACATCCCCATCTTTATGAAAACCAAAATAAGTAATATCATCATCTTTTTTCTCTATTTTAACTTCTTTCGCTTTTTCTATTTCTTTTTTTACCTCTTGATTTAATTCACCATTAACATAAAAATCAAACTTAAAGTCACCCAATCCATAATTTTTTAAATCAGTTATTAATTTTTTTAAATATTCATTTTGGGTAAAATACATTTCACTTGCTACTTCTATATATATAGTATTATCTTTTAATTCTTTAAAATTACCTAAAACACCCGCTAAAGATGGATGTTCAAAAATAATATTAGTAATTAAAATATTAGTATAAGTAGCAATATCTTCATTATTTACTTCATCATAACTTAATTCTATATAACATTTATCTTTACCATTAATTCCTTTTTTCGCTGCATTAAAAAGATCAGTTACAAGTTCATAATCTAAAACATTTTTACTTTTTAAATAAACTGTATATACTTTTGCTTCTTTATTAAATACTACTTTTTCTATTTTTGTATTATCTAAATCACTTTTATATTCAAAACCAATACTACTTAAAAATCTTTTTAAATCTTCCATTTGTACTACTCCTTTGTCATATTATTAATAATAATACTATACTTATCAAATCTTTTACTAACACTACCCCATACTTTTATCATATCATTTTTACTTATATCTTTAAGCAAGCGATAATTTCTTGGAAAAAGGGTAAAATCAGCTGTACCTGTTTCATCACTAGCCAGCAAGAATGCCATATCTTCCCCCTTCTTAGTTTTTATCTTTTTCACATCTTCTACCATAACATAACAAACAATATTTTTAAAGAGATAATCTTTCATTTTACACAATTTCATAATATTTTTATCACTATATTTACTAGATGGATGATTACTAATAAAGAAACCATAACTATTAATTTCATTATTTCTTAAAATATCTAAATTTACTTCATCATATTTTTTAATATCAGGTAAAAGAGCATACTCACCTAAATCATGATATAAATTACCATAATTAATAAATTCATCTAAATTACTTATTAAAGTATGATAATTTAAATTAAATTCATCTAATGCCCCTGCATTTATCAACATAGTGTAATCATTTTTACTCATAAAACTAACTGTCCTTTTAAAGAAATCATAGATATCTTGAAAGATACCATTGCATCTTTCCTCAAGTATTTTATTTACGATATCACTACGAATATTTTTAATCATTTTAAAAGGTAAATAAACATTATTATTAGTAAGTATAAATTTATTAGTAGATAAATTTATACTTACTTTATTTATTTTTAAATTACTTTGTTTTAGTTCATTTAAATAAGTTTTGGTCTTTTCAATACTTCCTATCGCATTATCTAAAAGTTCAAAGATAAAGATAGAATGGTAGTGCACTTTAAGATAAGCCATCCAGTAAGAAATAATCGCATAAGAAACAGAATGGGCTTTATTAAAGCCATAGGATGCAAACTTTAAGATATGATTAAAGATATTATTAGCAAGATCTTCCTTATATCCATTATTTAGGCATCTTTTAATAAAATTATCTTTTTCACTAGTTATAATATCCATCTTTTTTTTGGACATGGCTCTTCTTATATTATCAGCTTCAGCATAAGTAAATCCAGCCATCTTAACTAAAATACTAATAACTTGTTCTTGATAAATGATAACCCCATAAGTATCTTTTAAAATATCTTTTAAACTCTCATCATAATAAGTAACTTTTTCTTGTCCTTCTTTTCTTTTAATATAGGTAGAAAGTTCCGCACTAGGACCGGGCCGTACTAAGGCAATGGATGCCACTAACTCAGAGAAATTTCTTGGTTTAAATTTAGTTAAGACTCCTTTAAAAGTTGGTGTTTCAAATTGAAATACCCCATCAGTATCCGCTCTACTAAATAAATCATAAACACTTTTATCATCTAAAGGTATTTTATTTAAATCAATTTTGGCAACATCTAAAATATTACTAATCATACTTAAATTTTTTAAAGCTAAAAAGTCCATTTTTAAAAGGCCTAAATCTTCTAAATATTCCATGGTTACACCGGTTAGATAAACTTCTCCATTTTTATACATCGGAATTATTTCATCTAGGGGACGGTCGCCAATTACAATACCAGCTGCATGGGTACTAATATTTTTCTTTAAACCTTCTAAATGAATAGATACATTATATAATTCTTTTAAATTAGGATAAGTATTTAAAAATACTTTAACATCATTTTTATTTAAGTTTTCTTTTAAATTTTTATCTCTGTCTAAGACTTTTAAAAATTTATTTAAAAGCCTTTCATCAATATTTAAGAGTTTTCCAATATCTCTTAAAACAAGCCTTGTTTTTAATGTCGCAAAAGTAATACCACCCGATACATTAGCCTCACCATATTTATTCTTAACATAATCTATGACCATATCTCTTTTAGTATTATCAAAATCAATATCAATATCTGGCATCGTTACTCGATCTTTATTTAAAAATCTTTCAAACAATAAATCATACTTTATGGGATCAATATCCGTAATACCAATTACATAACTTACTAAAGAACCTGCTGCACTACCTCTTCCTGGTCCTACTAAAATATGATTCTTTTTAGCATATAAAACATAATCATAAACAATTAGAAAATAATCAACAAACCTCATCTTATTAATAACTGATAATTCATATTTTAATCTATCTAAATATTTTTGGGGAACATTCCCATTTAATCTTTTTTGTAATCCTTTTAAACATAAGTTTTTTAAGAATGTGAGAGAATCAATATCTTTATTATATTTTGGAATATATCTTTTTCCCTCTGGCATTTCGACATTTAATAAATCTACTACTTCCCTAATTTGTTTTAAATCAAATTCATCTTTAATAATTTCTAAATAATTATTATGATAATCTCCTTCTTCTCTTTCAGCTAGTTTATCTAAGTATTTTAAATATTTAGTATCTTCGACTTTTAAGGCTTTTATATCATTTACATATACAACATTATTTGTTTTAAGTAATATATTTTTAAGTTCACTTTTATTACTATAACCAACATAAATACTTTTAAAGAAATCTAAATCATCATATAAATTTATACTTTTAAAAGGAATAATAACTAAAATGTTATCACTTAAATTTTTAAGTTCTAAAATACTTATATTTCTTTCCGTTATAATTGTATTTATTTTAAGTAAATTTTTGTAACCATCATAATTTTTAGCATATAAATATATTGAATTATCATTTAAAGTAATCTCTAAGCCAATAATAGGTTTAATATTATTTTGTTTACATGTTTTATAAAATTCAATACAACCAAATAAATTGGTATCACATATAGCACAACTTTTAATATTATTAGTCACACAAAAATTAATTAAATCTTTTATTTTAATTAAACTATTTAGTAAGCTATAATCAGTTGTAACTTTAAGTGGTGTAAACATGTAAACCTCCCTTTAGTTTATTATAACACAATACTTAAAAATGTTTGACATATTCTTCTATTTATGATAAAGTTTTTAAAGACAAAGGAGGCAATATAATGGCCAAAAAAATAACAAATAAAAAACCTTTAACAGGTAATTTAAGAAGTCATGCTTTAAATGCAACAAAGACTAAACAAAAACCAAATTTACAAAAGAAAACAATAAATGGTAAAAAAGTAATTATTAGTGCAAGAGAAGCTAAAAAAATAAAATAATTTAAGAGGTCATCTTAAATTATTTTTTTAATTGTAATTTCAACCGCACCATTTATTAAAATTTTAACATAAGATAAAATTTTGTCAAATTTGCTTTTG
>CANQDM010000114.1 GCA_947591505.1 uncultured Bacilli bacterium
CTTATATTCCATCTAAAGATTTTCGTATCTTAAGAGAATTTACTAGATATCGTTACAAACTTACTAATACCAAAACATCCGAGAAAAACAGATTTACGAATGCTCTTACTGTTGGTAATTGCAAACTTGATATGGTTTTCACCGATATCTTTGGTAAATCTAGTCAATCTATTATTGATATCATTTTAAATAATAATGATTTCTCAGACGATGATATTATAAGTTGTTTAAGAAAAAATTGCAAATCTTCTCATGAAGATATCCTATCTTCTGTTGATGGAATACAACTTACTAACGAACAAAAACTAAGAATTAATATTGTCAAAGATCATATTAATTATCTTATTAATCAAATTGATAAATTAGATGAAATAATTGATTCTTTAGTAAAACCTTATGAACCTTACATTAATTTACTTTGTACTGTCCCTGGTATTGATAGAAATTCTGCAATTGGCATTTTATCTGAAATTAGTGACGATATGTCTCAATTTAAATCTCATTATCGCCTTGCTTCTTGGTCCGGTCTTGCTCCTGGCTGTAATGAATCTGCTGGCAAGAAAAAATCTGTTAAAATCTCTCGTGCTGGTGTTTATCTTAAACCTTATCTTATTGAAGTTGCTCACAACGCTGTTAAAGATAAAACAAATGCTTATTATGCCAAGAAGTTTGATAAAATTTCTAAGCGTCGTGGCAATAAACGTGCCTACATTGCAATTGCTAGAAAAATTTTAGTTGCTATTTATCATATGTTTCTTACTGGTGAAGTTTGGAATCCCATTGACTTAGCTTCAATTGAAACACCTGTTGAAGATAGAATCAAATACACTAAAAACAATTTCAATCAATCACTTAAGCAATTATTATCTCTTGGTCTTACATCTGATGAATTAATTGATTTAATTAATCAGAATGCCAATAAACCTATTTAATTTTTGACTTTCTTTGGGGTAAGGGGAAGTCTGCCCTTTTTTGTCTATTTTTATAAAATAAATTTTGTTTTTATTTTCAGACTATCTCCTTTTTTCATAATATTTTTAAATTCATTAGGAATTTGTGTTTCAAAAAGAAGTTCTTTTTTTAAATAGGGATAAAATATTTTTAAGCGATTGGCATGTAGATAGAGTCTTTCTTTTTTGGTTTCTTTTATTCCATATTTTGTATCACCTACTATAGGATGTTTCATACTACTAAAGGCTACTCTAATTTGATTTTTACGACCAGTTTCTATAGTTATATTTACTAAAGAATAATCTTTGTTTTCTTTCATGACTTTATAGTTTGTTATGGCTGTTTTGCCTTCGTTATTTCTAGATACATATACTAAATTAGTTTTTGTTTCTAAAAGATTTTGTTTTATCTTACCACTTGGATTTTTTAAATTTCCATGAACAACTGCAACATATTCTCGTAAAAGAGCAATTTCATTCCATTTTTCTTGAAACATGTTTTTAGTTTTCTCATCTTTAGCAAAAATAACTATACCACTTGTGTCTTTATCTAATCGATGAATAATAAATAATTTGTTAGTTATTTTCTTGGAATGCAAATATTCCCTAACAATATGGTAAAGAGTCTTTTCTTTTTCCTTGGTGGTTGATACAGTAAGAAGACCACTTGGTTTATTAACAACTATAATATGATCATCTTCATATATTATTTGAAAAGGCAACATCTTTTTACTTTTTGAATTTGTATCAATAAATATAGTCATTCCTGGATAAACTTTGTAATCATATTTAACTATTTTATTATTGTTTATAAAAATAGAACCATGTACTAAATATTGTTTAATTCTTTTTTTAGGCATATCTAAATTTTCATAAAGGTATTGTAATAAAATATTCTCTTTTTTTACGATTAATTTCATATTATCACCATTTCTAATATGATTATACTATATTAAAAGAAAAAAGAAAAACAAAATCAGATTTTGTTTTTCATATTTTTTATGGTGTAAGGATTGCTCTAGAAGAGAGACTATCACCAAAAGTGCCATTATTACGACCAGTACGAAAAATTCCAGTTGCATTTTTATAGTCATAATAACCACCATGAATAATCCATGGAGATTCTCTGTATGGAAAATAACTCGAATTTTCGTACCAACCTGAGTAGCCACTGCTTGCTCCAAATGTTTCTGAAAAGGCATGTCCATAGCATACTCCTCCATTACATGCTTGATCGGCTTTAACTGTTAAATAATTTGATTCATTTGGATCTGCACTTCTGTACATATTATAATATTTAGAATTTTCTCCTCCAAAAAAATCTATTCCTTGATATTCACTTCCATCTGTTAGTTTTCCAGAAAAACCAGAATTTGAAGTTTTAGAACGTCCTGACATTGGTATTGCGTCATTTTCAGAATAGGCTAAGACTCCCATAACATATTCATATCCTCCACCACTCATATCATAGACTCCATAGATGGTTCCCGTTGTTGATGAACCTGGACCTGCTTGACCATTATCTTGACTTAAATTTCTCATATCGTTATAAGTATATTGTGTTTGTAAGACTACTCCTTCACTTGTTGTTCCATTACTACTTCCAGTTATGTATCCTGAAGATTTATTTTGATATATCTCTTTATTTTTACCTTTATAAGCATCATTTCCATATTTACCATAGCGACTTTGTGATAAATAGGCAATCGCTCCCCATTCATCATTTTTCATCATGTGTAAGTTGCCATTAGTAGTAAAGCCATAAGTATCATTATTAATTTGCATACTTCTGTACATGAAAAAGAAACTACTTATTATTTGACTTCTTATTGAGGCAAGATTTGGCTTTATACTTACATTACTTATATCACAAGTCTCATCTATACAAGCATCACTATCTTTAGAAAGACTTCCCGTTGGTTCAAATTTACCCACCCAAATTCCACTTCTTGCCTCTCCTCCAAAGTTAAACGCATCATTCGTTCGCCAACCACTTGGATTTGTTCCTGTATATTGAGCACTACCATTGTCATTTACATCTTTAGTTACAAACTTAACATCTATTTCTCCAGGTAACTCTCTTGTTGGATTAGGATTATCTTTATCTCTGTAAGTTGCTTTGCCATAATAGTCAGTTGATGATAACTCTTTTTTTATTGTGTAGGAATATCTTGGTATCCAAACCCACATGGTATTGATATCTGTCATTGGAATAACTTCTCCAGCTTGCGCATTTAGATAATTACTTCTAGTATTAATATTTTTAAAATCATACTCTAAAAGCAAATTATCTCTTTTGATATTATTACTTGCAATCTCTTCTTCAGAAATTGCTCTATCATAAAGACCAACATATGAAACTGTGATATTTGCTGATGAATAGTGCTCATTATTAGTTTGTGGATTTTCTCCTATATAAAATGGCATAGCTGATGTTTTTATATTAGCAGATTTATCAAAATTTTTTTCATAATTTAATACTTTTGTTCCGTCATTTAATTGCATCTTTATATTTTGACCATCATAAATTGCGATAATTTCATACCATTTATTGGTTTCTATAGAATCTGATATCAAACCTTTGTATTCGCTACCATCATGAATACGAAAATAAACTTTTTTGTCCGAACATACATCAAGTAGAATACCTGCTGTTTCTTGATTTCCCAAAATGTTGAATTCAGACGTTGTCGGATAGTTTTCTAATTTAAACCTTATTTTAGCAGAAAAAGTATTTTTAAAATCATAGTTAGCTAAACCACAATCAATATAATCATCTACTCCATCGAAATAAGCCTCGCCATTAGAAATTGTCGCTCCATGGACTGCTCCGTTATTACCATTTCCGGATAAATCTTGCATAGTATTTTCATAAACTGTTACGGCGTTGGCCCATTTTTGTGTTGAATAGTCATACCAATTATTGCCTGTATTTGAAATATCAGCTTTTCGCCACTGTCCTACTCCTTCATCATAATATACCGGTATCATATCACCATTTAAAACTGGGACATTTGGCTC
>CANQDM010000115.1 GCA_947591505.1 uncultured Bacilli bacterium
AGAAATAAAATCAAAAGAAATAAAACCAGAAGATATAGGACAGTTACAATTTTATGTCAGTTATATTGATAAATATGTAAAAGAAAATTCTAATAATAAAACGATTGGCATACTTATAGTTAAAAAGAAAGACAAATTAGTAATAGAATTTACTACTAATACAGATATTTATGTGACAACTTATAAATTAGTAAATAATAGAGCAAAAGCAAATTAATTAAAAAAGGAGCAAAAGCATGAACAGCGAAAAATTTAAACAATTAGAAAATATCGTAATAGAAATTGAAAGCAATTCACGAGTAAGAATGATGGTTGATAATGAAGAAAGGTTAAAAGGATATCATGAAATAGGTAGATTACTAGTAGAAGCTCAAGGAGGAGCATCTAGAGCTAAGTATGGTGATAATTTAATTAAGAAATGGGGAGAGAAATTATCCCAAGAATACGGGAAAAATTATAGTTACACAAATTTAACACGATATAAAAAATTTTATTTAATGTTTCCAATTGTTGACACACTGTGTCAACAATTAAACTGGTCAATATATAGATGCTTATTGCCAATTAAAGATGAAAATAAAAGAAATTATTATATTAATCAAGTTATACTTAATAATTTATCAGTAAGAGAATTAAGAAATGAGATAAAAAATAAATCATTTGAAAGATTATCTTATGCTGATAAAAATAATGTTAAGTTAATCACAGAAACTCAAAATAATAACTTAACTCTAGAAGATATGATTAAAGATCCTATTATTATTAATGTTGATGAAGATATTTCTGCATTAGATGAAGCTACTATTCATAAAAAAATAATAAATTATGTAGAAAACAAGTTTTTTGAATTAGGAGTTGGTTTTGCTCTCGTTGGTCATGAATATAAAATAAGAGTTAATAACAAAACATTTAGAATAGATTTATTATTTTTTAACTATGAATTAAATGCCTTTGTAGTAGTTGAAGTTAAAAACAGAGCATTTCATAAAGAAGATATAGGACAATTACAATTCTATACTAATTATATAAACAGTAATTTAAAAAAATATGATCATAAGAATACTTTAGGATTATTAATAGTAAAAGAAAAAGATGATTATATAATTAAGTATGTAACTAATAAAGATTTATTTATTACAACTTTTAAATTAGAAAATAAATATAAAAAACAAATGAATTAATAACGAAAAAATTATGATAAAACGTGGAATTTAAAATTAATTTCTAATTAGTCACGCACTGCGTGACTAATTACCTGAACTTATTTTGTATTTTAAATTCTTGATTTTAATAATTTGAATAGTGAACACACTGTGTACGCAATTGAGTTAATCAAAAAATTATATTAAAAGTAACTTATAATTGTCCAATCGGTGATTGGACAATTACTAGAATTTTATTTAACGGTGTCGAAATGCAATTCACTGAGTCGCATTTCTTGGACAATCATAAAAAATCAATATTGCCACTCAAAAAATGAAAGGAAAAATTATGACAGAAGAAAAAATATACAACGAAATAGTTGAGTTAATTGAAGAAAGAGAAGTTAAAAAATTTGTTAGAGAATTTAAAGAAAATTCAGAAATATTAAAAACTAATTGGGAAATAGGTAGATTACTAGTAAATGCTCAAGGTGGAGAATCTAGAGCAAAGTACGGTAACAATTTAATTAAGAAATGGGGAAAAAAGTTATCTTTAGAGTATGGCAAAAGTTATAGTAATAGAAATTTAAGGGAAATGAGAGAGTTTTATTTAGTATATCCAATTTGGCGCGCAGTGAGCGCCAAATTAAACTGGACACATTATCGATATTTATTACCTATTAAAAATGAAAATGAAAGAAACTATTATATAAACCAAGTTATACTTAATAATTTATCAAGTCGAGAGTTAATTCAAGAAATAAAAAGTAAAGCTTATGATAGATTATCTTATGCCGATAAAAATAATATTAAATTAATAACGGAGAATAACAATTCAATAACTTTAAGTGATATGATAAAAGATCCAATAATTATTAAAACAGATAAAGATACTACTTATTTAACAGAAAAGAAATTACATGAAATATTAATTGATTTAGTTGAAGATCATTATATGGAATTAGGAGTAGGTTTTGCTTTAATAGGTCATGAATATAAGTGCAAAATAGATAATAGAACATATAAAATAGATTTATTATTCTTTAATTATAAAATCAATGCCTTTGTTGTAGTAGAAGTAAAGATAAAAGAATATAATCCCAAAGATAGAGGGCAAATAGAATTATATATGGATTATGTTGATAAAAATATAAAAGAAAATTATCATAATAAAACAGAAGGAATATTAGTAGTTAGAGAAAAGAATAAGCTAGTTACTAAATATATTTCTAACAATAATTTATATATTACTACTTATTTATTAGAAAGGAGATAGTAAAAAAAATGTTTTAGATATATAAAATAACACTACTTTATAGAATCAAAACAAAAAATATAGAAATTATATATTTCAAAAAGGTGCCACAATGTGGCACCAATTAGCTTAAGATTAAAAGCACGTTCCATTTAACATGCATATATGATATAATTGTATGTAGAAAGGAACAAACAAAAAATGAATAAAGAAAATATTATATTAAATTTGGCTAAAGAAAATAATGGAATTATCACCACAAAAGAAGTTGTAAGTAAAAAGATAAACAGAATTTTTTTGACAAGATTAGTTAATATCAAAAAATTAGAAAGAGTAAAAAAAGGTTTATATGTTCTACCCTCTACATGGGGCGATGAATATTTCAATTTAATTTATGGAAATAATGCAGTTTTTTCTTATGAAACAGCTTTATATTTTTTAGAACTTTGTGAATCTGTACCAGCTATATATCATATTACAGTAAATAGAGAATATAATGGAAGTTTAAGAAAAATTAAAAAAGTAAAACTGCATTTTGTGAAAAAAGAATTATTTGATTTAGGAATAATTGAAATAAAGAGTCCCCAAGGACAATTGATTAAATGTTATAATGCTGAAAGATGTATATGTGATTTACTCAAAAATAGAAATAATCAAGATATAGAAATAATTAAATATGCTATAACAGAATATTTGAAAAATAAAAATAAGAGAAATTTACCCTTACTTCTTGATTATGCTAAAAAATTTAATGTTCTAGATGATATTAATAAATATTTGGAGATACTAATATAACAATGAAAATAAACTATAATAATTTAAAAAAAAGATAATTTTAATTATTGCGACAATGTCGCAATAATCATCATAACACTACATATAGAATTAAAACAAAAAATATAAGCAACAAAAAGGGCCGACACTGTCGGCCCAATTGATAGATTCATATTTTATTTAACAGTTCCAAAAGGTGGCTCATTGCGCCACCTTTTATTAATTACCAATTTTAATAAAATATAATATCAATAGTCCACGCAGTGAGTGGACTATTATTGAATATTTATTAGATTCTATTACATAAAATCTTTTTTCTCAACAATGTTAAGACAATTATAAAAACTATATATAATAACAAATAAATTCATGTATTTGTTATTTCAGAAAGGCGCGACACTGTCGCACCCTTTTAAAAAGTCAAAACTATAATTATCAATTGTGCAGACAATGTCTGCACAATTTAAATGACCAATATTGTCATTTAAAATAAAACAAATGTAATTAAACTATTATTAATCAGAAGATCAATTGTTGACACACTGTGTCAACAATTGATTAACTTTTCATGACAATTGCGTACACACTGTGTACGCAATTCAATATATAAATATTTAACGATTTGGCATACGCTGTATGCCAAATTAAATCTGAGGTTACTATTCACAGCTAAAAAGTTAAACAACGTAAAATAGACTAAGCAAAAACTTAGTTTATTTTTAATTCTTCTAA
>CANQDM010000116.1 GCA_947591505.1 uncultured Bacilli bacterium
GGTGACGATAGCTTAGTGGACACACCTCTTCCCATCCCGAACAGAGAAGTTAAGCACTAATACGCCGACGATAGTGAATGCGAAAATAGGTAGTTGCCAATATTTTTTTTTGCAAAAATTTGTTAAGTAGTGTTAATTAACTTGTATAAATACAAGTTTTTATTTATAATTAAAATTGGTGATAGTATATGGACTTAAAATATGTTTCAAAAAATGTAGATGATACTTTAACTTTAGCTGAAAATATTGAAAGCGAAAAATTTCCGAATATGGTTATTTGTTTAGAAGGTGAACTTGGCAGTGGTAAAACAGTATTTGTAAAAGGTTTCGCTAAAGCTTTAGGACTTGAAGATAATATCACTAGTCCAACGTTTACTATAATAAAAGAATACCCAAACGGTGAACTTCCGTTATATCACATGGATGTTTATCGTTTAGATGAAGTGGAAGAAGATATTGGTATTAAAGACTATTATAAAAAAGGTGGCGTAACCATTATAGAATGGGCTGATTTAATTCAAAAAGATCTTCCAGAAGAGAGACTAGAAATAACATTTAAAATAATTGATGAAAATACTAGAGTTTTAGTATTTAATCCAATTGGTAAAATATATGAAGACTTATGTGAGTCAGTATTGTAGGTGATGAAGATGAATTTATTTATAGATACACATTTAAATGATGTAGTTATTATATTAGAAGAAAATGGTAAAATAAAAAAAGAAAAAATATTAAAAGATGTACCTGAAAATAGTAAGGTTATTATGCCAACAATTAAAAAGGTACTTGCTAAAGCTGTACCAAATTCTATAATTGTAGTTAATGGTCCTGGCTCTTTTACTGGTGTACGTCTTGGTGTAACAATTGCTAAAACACTAGCTTTTACAATGCAAAAACCTATTAGAACAATTACATCTTTAGAATGTTTAGCAGTAAGCACTGAAGAAGATGAAAAAATAGTTGCATTTAGCGATAAAAACGGGTATTATATTGGCATATTCGATAACGAATATAATTTAGTCGGTAATTATGAATACTTATCTAATTCAGAGTATGAAGAGTATAGCAAAAACTATCATGTATTAACTGATATTACACTTGATTATAGTAAAATTATTGCCTATGCTCTTACTAAAAAAGAATTAAATCCTCATGAAGTAAATCCAATTTATGTTAAAAAAATAGCTGTTGAAAAATAATGATAAGAGAAGGAAAATTAGAAGATTTAACTAAAATTAATGAATTAGGAATGAAATTAATTCCTAATTTTATTGCCACTTATAATATTAAAGATTATTTAAATAATGATAAATACATAATTTTAGTAAGTGATGTTGATAATATTAATGCCTTCTTAATAGTATTAAAAAACATTGATACTTATGAAATAGAGGCAATATATGTTGATAGTAATAGTAGAAGACAAGGTATTGCGACTAAATTACTTTCCTATTTGGAAGATCATTATTTAAATAAGAATGATGTTATTTTATTAGAAGTTGCTGTTAATAATGAAAATGCAATAAATTTATATAAAAAATTTGGCTTTAATATAATAAATACAAGACATAAATATTATAAAGATATTGATGCTTATGTTATGAAAAAGGTGAAAGAATGAAAGATGTTTATATTTTAAGTGTAGAGACTTCTTGTGATGAAACAAGTATTGCAATTGTAAAAAATGGTACAGAAGTAGTAGCGCTTACTATTTTAACCCAAATGGATACTCATGCTAATTTTGGTGGCGTTGTACCTGAAATAGCCTCAAGAATGCATACGGAAAATATTACAATGGTATTAGAAGAAGCATTAAATAAAGCTCATATGAAAGTAGAAGATGTTGATGCTATCGCAGTTACATATTGTCCCGGTTTACTAGGATCTTTACTTGTAGGGGTAGAATTTGCTAAAGTATTATCTTATGTATATGATAAACCATTAATTAAAGTTAATCACTTAATAGGTCATATTTATGCTAATAAAATTGATAATAAAATGGAATTTCCAGTTTTAGCTTTAGTTATAAGTGGAGGACACACTGAACTTATTAAAATGACTGGTGATTATGAATTTGAAAAATTAGGAGAAACTGAAGATGATGCTATTGGGGAAGCATTTGATAAAGTTGCTAGGGTAATTGGTCTTCCTTATCCAGGTGGTCCTAATATTGAAAAATTAGCAAGAGAAGGAAATAACACTTATAAACTTCCTAAACCAGTAATGGACGATACTTATAATTTTAGTTATAGTGGACTTAAAAGTAGTGTTATTAACTTAGTTAATAATGAACGTCAACGGGGAAATGAAATCAGAAAAGAAGATCTAGCTTGCTCTTTCCAAACAACTGCAGTTGAAGAATTAACTAGAAAGTTAGAACTAGCTTTAAAAAATACAGGAATCAAAAATGTTATAATTGCTGGTGGTGTATCTGCCAATAAATATTTAAGAGGTCAAATTCAAGAATTATGTGATAAATATGATGCTAAATTAAATTTACCAGAATTTATTTATTGTACTGATAATGCCGCGATGATTGGGGCAGCAGCATATCCATTATATTTAAAAGGTGATTTTGCTGATTTAGATTTAAATGCAAAGTCAACTTCATCTATTTGTTAGTGTTGGAAACGTTTGTTACCAATGCTTTTTTTTATGCTTAAAATAGGGTAGTATTTTACAAAAGAACAAAAGTATGGTATAATTAATCTGTTACTTGGGGTAGTTTGGTTTCGACATGTAAAAACTAGAAATGATTGCAAGTGGTAGGCATACCTTAAATGCACAAAAAAAATAAATAACGAAACTAATTATAGTTTTGCGACTCCTCAATACGCTTAGGATAGCGTAGGAGTTATCTTATATTAACTTTTCTTATAGAGTTATATAAGGTTCATCAAATATAAGATATATTATTTTATTTGATTAATGTAAAATAACGAATATTTAATTAATCTTGTTATATAGAAAATGGGTTGGAGTTGTCTATATAATAAAATAAATTCCAACTAAACTTGTAGATATTGTTTAATAGATTACATTGGACACGGGTTCAACTCCCGTCTACTCCACCAATTTTTTGTTAATAAAATCCGTATGAGGATTTTTAATTTTTTATAAAGTATATTAAAGGAGATTTTATATATGGAATATGAAAGATTAATTAAAGAAAGATTTTCGACAAGAAAATTTAAAGATGATATGGTTAGTGAGGATTTAATTACTAAAATATTAGAAGCTGGAAATGTAGCACCAACAGCTAAGAATTATCAACCACAAAAAATATATGTTGTTAAATCTAGTGATGGTATTGAAAAAATAGATAAGGTGACTAAATGTAGATATAATGCCCCAGTTGTTTTAATTGTGGCTAGTGATAAAAATATTGCGTGGTCAAATGGTGATTATTCAACTTATGAAATGGATGCTACTATTGTGGCAACTCATATGATGTTAGAAGCAACTAATTTAGGTGTAGATAATATTTGGATAGAATTGTTTGATAAAAATATGTTAAAAAAAGAATTTGAAATACCAAATAATATTGAACCAATATGTTTAATGCCAATTGGCTATAGAACAGATGACTGTACACCATCACCACTTCACAGTATGAGAAAAGATTTAAAAGAAATAGTAGAATATAAATAAAAGAGGCTGTAATGAAATGAAATAATTTCATTACAGTTCTTTTTTTGTTTTTCCAAAAAATAAAAAGCGCTAGAAAA
>CANQDM010000117.1 GCA_947591505.1 uncultured Bacilli bacterium
TTATAATAAATATCTTGTAGAAAAAGATAGCCTACATTAAAAGATACCTGAACATTTTTATCTATAATTTTATTGGGGTTCTTTTGAATAATTACAGGTAAAGCATCTTCTTTAGATTTTTCATTTAATTCTTTAACATAATTATCTAACCAAACCAAGGGTTCTTCATTACCTGCCCGAAGTTTTAATTTTTCATAATTCCCGATATTTTCATAAACTTTTGTTGTGCGTTTTCCATTTTTCATAATATCTTGAATAATAGAGTAATGAACATTATTTTTAGATTTAGTTTTATTAATACGCATAGTAAATCAACTACCTTACAAGTATATTATAAGCCTTACGATAAACTTACGCAATATTAAAAATGAAAATTTGACAAAAAAATAACCATTTTATAATGGTTTACAAGATTTTTAGATTTTAAAAGTGTTTAAGTTCCGTGATCGAGTAGATTATAGTAGTAGTATGTCTAATTTAGGTGATAATTTAACAAGTAGTATAGAAGTATTTATAACTGATGGTATGAAATTTGTTAGTGATGTCGTAAAATCTCTCTTTTAAAATCTCTTTATTTATTGTATAATTATAGAAGAATAAGAAAGTAGGGAATAAAATGAAGGTACTAAGTATAGGAAGTTCTCTTTTAGAAACGACTTGTCCAGTTAATGAATTAATTACTGAAAACAAAACAATGCATTTAAGTGAAAGACATGAATGTGGAGGAGGACATGCTGGTAATATTGCCTATTTAATGGCTAAATGGGGTGTTGAATCATATATTGCTAGTATGCTCGGAGCTGATGATGCTGCTTCTAAAATAAAAAAAGATTTTGAAACAATTGGAGTTAAAACAGAATATATAGAAACTAGTTATGATAAACCAACTGATAAATCATTAGTATTAGTAAATACTACTAGTAAAAATAAAACTGTTTTTGAATTATCTAGTAATGCTACTTTAAAAAAATATTCTTTTGGTATGGAACCTGATTTAATTATTAGTGATGGTAAAGATTTAAATGCTACTGTAGCAGCTTTTGATAAATATCCAAAAGCATTAAGTTTTTTAATAGCAACAAGAGTAAATAATGAAGTATTAGAATTAGGTAAATATGCAAAATATATTGTATTTAATAAAGGCACTGCTGAAGGATTTACTAATATGCAAATAGATTATAATAATAGTGCTACATTAGTTAATATATATAATAAATTAAAGCAAAAATTTATTAAAGCAGAAATAGTAGTTACTTTAGGTGAAAGAGGATCTTTATATGCTTTAAATGCCCAAGTTAAAATATTACCGCCAATAAGAGTCGGAATAGTTGATACTAATGGGGCTGGAGATGCTTTTGGTGGTGCTTTTGCTTATTCTATTGGTCGCGGTTTTGATTTAGAAAAAGCTGTTACTTATGCGACAATCGCAGCATCTTTAAGTACAACTAAACTAACATCAAGGCTTTCTATTCCATCATTAACTGAAGTATCAAATTATTATGAAAGTAAATTTGGTAAAAAAGAACAAGCTCAAACTTCAAATCAAAATAATCAACCAGCTAATCAAGTTAATATGAATACTGCGGAAACACCAGTAGCTCCAAATGTTACCCCAACACCAATGCCAAATCAAGCACCAGTTCCACCAGTAACAAGTGCACCAGCAAATCCTAATGTTGTACCACCAGTAACTCCTGTAGGAGTAAATAATGATAACACCCAAAACACCTAGAATTGATTTACATGGTGAAGAAGTAGCGGTTATCTATGCTTTAGTTACTGAATTTATTAATGATAATATAAAAATGGGTAATAAAGAAATTATTATTATCCATGGTAAAAGTACCAATATTTTAACTAAAGAAGTTCATAATATTTTAAAAGAAAATAAAAATGTCCAAAGTTTTGCCTTAAATAATTGGAATTTAGGTGAAACTATTGTTAATTTAAAATAAAAAGTTTGTCAAAATTATGTTGTATAATTATATCAAACTTTTAAGTAAAAATGCCAATAATTTGTTTCTTGATATACAAATAGTTGACATTTCTTTTTATTTGTGTTATACTTATCTCGTAATTAAGGGGGTATGACAGTTATGAAAGGTTATATTTTGGATTACATAAACGAAAATGAATTTAAAAAATTAGAAAGAGCTTTAAAGAAATACAATATGTTAGCTTTTAAAAAGTTAAACTTTGAATTCTATCCAGCTCTTAGAAATGGTAAGTTTTTAGGGGAAAAGATTTCTTCTAATAGGGCTAATGGTACGGAAACTTATGAACTTAAATTACCAAGTGATAAAATGTTTACACAAATACATGGTGAAGTTAAATTAATATATACAGTTCATAAAAAAGAAGGTGTTGTTATGCTTGAAGAAATTACACCAAGAGATATCTTACTTGAAGGACATATGTCTGAACTTACAACATATAAAGGTATAATGATATCTAAAGCTAATGCTTCAAAAGATATGTTTAAAATTGATTTACTTAATATGTTACAAGATAAACATTAGTAGGAAATATCAGTTTTTAAAAAACTGGTATTTTTTTTTAAGAATTATTTCCCATCATTATATATATCGAGCATTTTTAACTATAATCAATAATGAAGAAAAACTGTGTGGCATATTATAAAATAATATAGTATAATTAAATAGGAATACAATTTCTAATAATTTAGAATTTGAAGGAGAGCAAGAAATATGTTTTGAAAAGAGCGGGGAAATAAATTAGATGAAAAAATGAAATTTTATACTAATTGTGGTGCAAAAGTAAAGAAGATGAAAAAAATAATGTTTAGGAGTGTGAAATAATGGGAACAACAGGAATGTTTATCTTTTTATTAATAGTGGGTTTTGTTACAGGAGGAATTGGCTTTTTAGTTTATTATATTTTATTAGAAATGGCTCATATTTCGGGATATGCTTTAGCTTTAATAGTAATGCTAGTATCTTTAATGGAATTAGGTAAATTTATTATGTATATTTTTACGGATCAAAATATTGAAATAAATCCTAAAGCTATTTTTGCTAAAATTAAATCTTTATTTAAGAAAAATAAAGAGCCTAAAAATGATTATGGATTAAATAAAATAGTTAAGAGAGATCGTAATAAATTTGTTATAATAGTAGAATGTCTTATAATTATAGCATTTGTAGTTTATTCTTTAATTAAATTACCACATGGAATCTTATTGAATTTTACTTATAATGGTTGGATATGTCGAATTCTTTCTGGAATATATATTCCTTTACTAGTTATTAATATTATTAATTATACAAGAGATGAAGGCTTTGGCTATTCTTTTCCAATATTATTTTTAGAATATGTATTTGGTTTCATTTTTGCTACAACATTTGTCTTTGCAGCTGATACCGCTTTTAAAGATAGTCCTCAAGCTAAAAACACTTTGACATCTTGGTTTGTTTATGATGATGATTCTTATGATGAAATTAGAAGCAAAGAAAAAATTACAGATAATTTTGAATTTTTAAAAACAAGTTATCTTAATACTTTAGAAGAATTATCTAAAACTTATAATATTAGTGAAGAAAATGATTATAGTAAATTAAAAGAAGAGTTATTAACTAAAGTTAAATTAGAAAGATATGGTTTTAAAATGACTGATCATAAATGGATTGATGATGATAGTGTCATTTTATATATTGTTGATCGAAAAACAAATAAATATAACTATTACAAACTAAATATTCATAC
>CANQDM010000118.1 GCA_947591505.1 uncultured Bacilli bacterium
AAAAACGTTTATAATAATAAAAGAAGGATAAAAAAGTATGAAAAAGAAAGTATTAGTATTATATGCAAGATATGGTTCTGGTCATAAGTCAATTGCAGAATATGTGGCTAGTTACATTAAAGAACATAATAATAAATGTGAAGTAAAATTAATAGATATGTCAGACTATGGCAATTTTATTGGCCGAGCTGGTGTTAAAATAATGGACTTTGTTGGTAAAAGAAGAACAGCCCATATTTTTGATTTTTGCTATGAGCTTATGGATCATAAAATTTCTACTATTGGTCATAATGCTTTTGCTAAAAAAAGTTATGATAACGAGAGACTTCGTCAAGTAATTAGTGAATTTAATCCAGATATTACCATATCTACTCATTTTTATTGCAGTAATATTATTACTTATTATAATAAACTTAATTTAATTCATAGTAAAATACTAACCATTATTACGGATTATCGTAGTCATGAATGTTGGACAAAAAATCATAAAGTAGAAGATGGTTATATTGTTGGTAATGAAATGGTTAAAGAAGAATTAATAGGTAGAGGTATAGATGGTAAAAAAGTTTATCCTTTTGGTCTTCCTTTAAATATTAATGAAATAAATAATTTAGATAGTAGAGAAACAATATTAAAAAGATATAATTTAAGTGGCAAGAAACGAGTATATCTATTCTTTGGTGGAAGTACTGCTGGTAGTATGTATTATTATGATTATTTTAAAACAATTGCGAAATTAGATTTAGATGTCGATATTATCTTTATTAGTGGCAAAAATGAAAAACTAAAAGAAAAATGTGAGACGTATGTTAAAGATAAAGAAATAAAAAATATTAAAGTCTTAGGATTTTCTCATGATGTTTTAAATTTAATGAAGATAAGTGATTTGGTTATATCCAAACCAGGAGGAGCAACGGTAACTGAGTCAATGGAAATGAAAGTACCAATGCTTTTAGTACCAGGTGTTGGAGGGCAAGAAAAATATAATGCTCGTTTTATTGCTTTTAAAAAATATGGTTTAAAGGTGAGAAATACTAGAGCATTTAAAAAAGTATTATTAAAAATTGAAAATAATTATAATATTGTTTTAAAAATGAAAGAAAGATTAAATAAATTAGATAATAATAAATCAGTTGAAAAAATAAATAATTTAATAAACAAAATGTAGTTGGAGTTGATTTGATGAGTAAGTTAGAAGTAAATATAACAAATAATTTAAAGATGTTATGTATTGATATGATAAAGGAAGCTGGCAGTGGAGATGTAGGTATCTCTTTATGTGGAGCTCCAGTTATGACATCTTTATTTTTAAAATATTTAAATTATGATTATCATAATAGTAAGTATATTAATAGAGATCGAGTTATAGTAAGTAATAGATTACTTCCATTAATGTATGCCACTTTACATATTTTTGGTAGTGATTTATCTTTTGATGCTTTAAGAGAATTTAAAAAATTAAATTCGGTAACGGAAGGAGTAGCTAATATTAAAACTCCTGGTATAGAAGTTGGTAGTAATACAGTTGGTGACGTTATCGCATCATCCGTTGGTATTGCTCTAGGGGAAAGATATATTGAATCACTCATAAAACTAGAAGATAATAAATGTAATTTAATTAATTTTAAAACTATATGTATCTGCAGTGAAGAAGATTTAATGAATGGTATCTCTTATGAAGCCATGTCTTATGCAGGCCATGAAAATTTAAATAAATTAATATTTATTGTGTTAAAAACAGATATTAGTAAAGATAGTAGTACGAAAGAAACTTTTTCCGAGAATTTAGTTGATCGTTTTATTTCTCTTAACTTTAATGTCGATGAAATTAATAATACTGTATCTTCTATTGAAGGGGCGATTGAAGATGCCTATGTTAGTAAGAAACCATCAGTTATATTTATTAAATCTACTTATGCCAAAGATACAACAAGAGAAAATTCAAACGAAAAGTTTAATATGCCTTTAAGTGAGCAAGAAATTGCCGAATTAAGAGAAAAATATCCAATTAATTATCAAAAAGATGATTTAAAGAAGGAACTTGCTAAAAGACTTGATAAACCATTAAGCAAATGGATTGAACTTAAAAATAGTTGTTTAGAAGATTTAAAATTAAGAGAAATAGTTAATTTTTTAGAAACTAAAGAATTTACGATTAATTTTAAACCGGAAAATATTAAAATAAATGATGGATATGCAGAAGAATTAATTATTAGTAATAATAAAATATTTAATATAGTAGCTAGTAAAAGTCCTTTTGTCTTATCTTTATCTAATGATAATTTTATTTATACTTTAGGAAGTATTACCAAAGCTAGTGTTATGCATAAAGATAATCCAACCGGGAGAAATATTTTATGTGGCAGTAGAACAATGTCTATGGGCTATATGGCTGGAGGTTTATCTACTTTAGGTTTTAAAGTATTTGTCAGTGCGCCTTTAATTGATGAGCCAATTCTGCAAAAAAGTATTGCTTTGTGTTCTGAAAATAATTTAGATGTTAATTTTACTTTTACGCAAGATACTTTCTTAAATTCTTATTTAGATACTGGTAATAATGCTATCTATGAAATAAGTAATTTAAGAAGTATTCCTAACTTAATTAATTTTAGACCAGCAGATATTAATGAAGTAATTGGGGTATATGATATTATTAGTCAATTTAAAAATACGACAACTATTATTATTGGTAGTAGTAAAGTACCTAAATTAAAGGGCTCTAATTATAAATATGTGATGGCTGGTGCTTACCGAGTAAAAAGAGAGGTAAATGATGCTAATGCAATAATTATTGCAACTGGTAGTGAAGTAGAACTAGCCTTAAAAATAGCAGAAGAATTAATACCATATGGTATTGATTTTCGAGTAGTAACAATGCCATCAGCTGAACTTTTTGCCCGTCAAAATGAAAGATATCAAAATATGTTATTACCGAAAAATATTAAAACCTTTACATTAGAATTTGGGGATAAGAATTTCTGGCATAAATATGCGACAGGTGAAGATTATATTTTAGGTATTGATAAATTTGGTACCAGTGGTACGAAAGAAGAATTATTAAATTATTACAATTTAGATATGGATTCTATTAAAGCCAAAATATTATCTAATATGAAAAATTAAACACTCGACATATACTTACAATTATTTTAAATATTATTATTTATAATTGTAAGTAGGGTGATAAGAGTGAGAACATTTTATATTTTTAAAATAAAACCAGAAATGACTATTTTAACAAAAGAAACACCATATAATTTATATCATACTATTGAAAATTTATATTATTTAGATACTGTTAATAGTAATGTATCTTTATCTATCTATCAAAATATATTTTCTTATTTTGATAAAGAATATGTTGATAAAAGAATAATGAATTTATTTAAACATAATCGTTATTATCACTATGAAGATGGAAGACATATGATTATTAATAAGTATCGCCCCGAAAATACATATTTAAAAGTATTTAGAAGTCATATTATTTTAAAAACTGATGCTGTTGATCCCACTCTTTTAGTAAATTATCTCATGAGTGATAATTTATTTGTCTGTGATTTTAAAAATAAAGATTATTTTTGGTTAAATGAATTTGTTCACTAAAAATTTTTGTGTTACAATTAAGTAGGGTATGTTTTATGAAGTTTAAATTAAATGATTACATAATTGAATATGAAATAATTAAAAAAGAT
>CANQDM010000119.1 GCA_947591505.1 uncultured Bacilli bacterium
GATGTAGGACTCGAACCTACGACCTAACGGTTAACAGCCGTGCGCTCTACCGACTGAGCTAATCGGGCATTACTCCAATAGTATAATACAATTTGGAAATAAATGTCAATAACATTTCTTAAAAAATTTGCATTATACTATTAGATTTTTATAAATATTTTTTTAAATCATCAATATTTTTTTCTAACATTGCTTTTAGTCTATTTGCAAGCACTACTATTTCTGCATCAGTATTATTATATGCATTAATTTTTTCGGTTATTTCAATAACACCTTTATTAGTGCCTTCCATCATCATTTTAGCAACCGTTTGATCACTATCATCTTTTAGAAATTTCATTTCACTCATCATTTTACTACTCATCTTAGCCATTGTACCTACTTCTTCATTTTGTTTGCCATATTTTTTTAAAATGTCTTCAGCTTCGGTACAAATACTATCATAGTCATCTCGTTGACTTTTTAAAAGTTTAGCAAATTTTTCATTACTAACTTTACCGATAACATCATCTATACCGATAACACCCATCTCGGCGTTTTTATAGATGTAATTTAGAAACTCAACTTCTTCACTCATATTCTTTTTCAAAATAAAATCACCCACTTATATTATGGGTAATTTATTTATTATTATACTTCTTGAACAACTGCAATAATCATTGGTTTACATTCAGTTTCTTCATATAAGTATTTACTTAATTCTTCTCTTATTTCGACCTTTATTTTATTGTAATCAACAAAAGTTGGGGTAATATTACGATTAATAATATTTTCACAAATATGTTTTATTTCTTCAATTAAGTCTCTTGAATCTTTAACATAAATAAATCCTCTAGTTGTAACTTCTGGCCCTACTAATAAAACTTTATCTTTCTTAGAAATAGTAGCACTTATTAAAACTATCCCATTTTCCGATAACATTTCTCTATCTTTAATAACAAGTTCCCCAACATCTTCTGATGATTTACCATCAATTAAGACATCATTTACTTTAATTGTTTCGTGATTATCAAGTAATTTACCATTTTCAAAAGTAACTACTTCCCCATTTTGTTTTAAAATAATATTTTCACTTTTGATACCAAGTCTACTTGCTAAATTAGCATTATTAACCATATAACGATATTCACCTTTAACTGGCATATAATATTTAGGTTGAACAAGCTTTATCATTAACATTAAATCTTCACTAGATGGGTGATGTAAAATAACTTTATCACTTGGTAAATTAACAATATTACAACCAAATTTAGCAAGTTCATTTTCTAGTTTTACTAAAGTTTTTTCATTGCTATCATAACGAGGTTCCGCAAAAACAATGGTATCACTATTTTTAAGTGTTATATATTTATCATAGCCATGTAATATTTTACTGATATTAGCATATGGATTAGTTCGCTCATCACTTATGAGTAAAATAGCATTATCATCATCAATATTAGATAAATCACCAATAATTCCATTTTCTACTTCTAAATATTTTTCTTTAATAGCAAAGTTAACCACATTTTGTAACTTTTTACCCATTATAACTATTTTACGATGCGTATTTCTTGCGGCATTAAAGATATCATTAATTGTATATAAATGGTATGGCAAAATAGAAAATAATAATCTATGTTCATTATGTTTAACGATATCTTTAAAATAATCTTCTAAACGATGATTAGGAGAAGTATGTCCTTTATGTTCTGAAAAAGTTGATTCACATAACATACATAAAACACCTTGTTTACCAATATAAGCAATTTTACCTAAATCCATATCATAAGAACCTAGCATAGTTGGATCAATAACAAAATCACCTGTATAACAAATTGCACCATCTTTAGAGTTTATAACATACATTACAGCATCAGGAATGCTATGAGATACAGAAATAGGAAAAATAGATACATTATCAAAGTTAAGTTTTTTATGCGGTTTTATTTCTACAATATTTTTATCTTCTATACCATATTCCCCTAAAACAAACTTAGTAAATTTAGTTGCATATATTTTAATATTAGGTAGTTCTTTAACTAAATCAGCGACACTACCCATATTTTCACTATGACCATGCGTAATAAATAAACCTTTTATTTTTTTTCTATTTTTAACTAAATAGCTATAATCGGGAGTAATATAATCAATACCTAAAAGATTAGAGTTAGCATATTTAATTCCACAATCAAAGACAAAAATATCGTTATCGATATCAACAACATAACAATTTTTGCCATTTTCAGCAAGACCACCCAAGCCAAAAATTTTAATTTTACTCAATTTAATCACTCTTTCTAAAAAGTTCTTTTGATGGATTTATTATAACAAAAAAAGGGACTAAAGTCTAGCCTCTTTTGTTATGATGACTTTCAATTTTAGTACTTGTCATCCATTCTTTATTGTTTTCATAAAATTTCTTGTGTCTTTCCCATAATTCTTCTTTACTCATAGTATAATAATCTACCATTTGAAGTTCTAAATAAAAACAATTTAATAATCTTTTAATATCTTCCATAGTTTCAATATTTTTAATATAGTACCCATTCATATATTTACTATTGCCATGATAAATTTCTATTTTAAATCCATACTTATCCAAGAAATATCTTATAAATTGAATCATATAAGAATCACAATTACAATGCGAATCTCCCATTTTTATTATAAAATCTTTACCAGCATTTTCTTCTGAATAATTTAAAATAGATTCCTTTATAACCGAATATAGACCTACTCCACTTTTAACAAATGAATAATAATCTTCTTCATTTTTTGACACTCTTAAAGAATCACCATATTTTTTTTCTAATTCTAAGAGATGTTCTCTTTTTTCTTCAATAGAATTATAATTTCCTAATACTTCATATAAATTTTGCATATTTATCTTCCTTCTTTCTTTTTTTCTATCCATTCTTGATTATTTGTAACAAACTCATTATGTTCTTGCCATAACTCTTCTTTTGATTTACTAAAATATTCCATTTGTTGTAATTCCATAAAATAAAAATTAAATAAATTTCTAATATCTGCAAGAGTTTTAACATTAGGTAAATAATCTTTGCTTATTTTCTCTCCTCTTTCAATCATTTTAATAACTATGCCATATTTATCACAAAATTCTTTAATACATTCAAAATTAATATTTAAAGGATTATATTCAAGTATAAATTTTTTACCATCATATTTATATAAAGCATTTTCTAACACTCTATATAAACCTTTTTCTATATCCATAATAAAATTATAATAACCGTTTTCTTCTTCTGTTAATCTTAAACTACTTTCATAATTATTCTTAAGTTCATGTATATGATCTTGTCTTTCTTCAATATTAGTATATTTATCTAATCTTTCAAAAACACTTGGTTTTAAGTTCTTTTTTTCATTTTTAACTGGTGTTTTTTTATTAACATAAGCTAATTCTTTTTCATATGCAGCATATATATCTTTTTTACATAAGCCTTTTTTATATTTGTAATTAATACCACAAATTTTTTGCGTATAAAAATGGATTAACCCATATTTTTCAAAAAACATTAATACATAACTTAAATATCTTATGTTAAGAAATTCAATAGCCTTTTCACAATAAGAAGCTGTTTCTCTATCGGAACTACTATTTTTAATTTTAGATATTAT
>CANQDM010000120.1 GCA_947591505.1 uncultured Bacilli bacterium
CTTCAACATATATATCATACCATATCTTTTTATATTTTTGTATTGTTTTCATCACCTCAAATCTAATACACAGCATAATAATTAAAAAACTTTGAATTATCTTTTCAAAGTTTCTTCTTCATTTTGACTCTTAAGCATTTCTAAATTAGCTTGCCAATAATTAAATGCATCTCTATCGCCAAGTATTTTAGCTTCTTTCATCTTTATAAGAATAAATTGTTCCTTTTGTTCTAAAGTATAATCGTCCCATTCTTCAGATGATGCTTCTAAAGGATGTTTACTTATAATATTTTTAATATTGCTTTCATAATAATTAACGCCTACATCATCACCTCGAGACTGGGCTTCTTTTTTTTGTGTTTCTAATTCCATTAAAGTTTTTCTCATTGGGTGAGTTATAGGTTTAATACTATTTAGATGTTTAATTGTATCCTCCCAATATTTTATCATTTCTGTATTATTATTTTGCTTAGCTTTTTCCAACTCTTTTGTCGCATAATCTCTTTTAGCATTTCCTTGCAAGTCGTGAATATTAACATCTTCGTTTTTAAAGGAAGTTATATTAAAATTAATAGTAACTTTAGAAATACCATCATGTTGTAATTTAGATAAATCTTGGGTTAAATTAAAATCACTTATATCTAAATTTTTTTCTCTAAATTTTAATTTTAAATAAGCTAGTCCATAATCTTTTTTTTGCTCAGTAAAAATTGAAAATTTACTATTTTCAAGATCACTACCACTCATTACCTCTTCATAATGGCCATTTGATGTTAAAATACCATTAATAAGTTTATTAACTCCAAAAGAATTTACTTCCCCATTAAGAGAAAATTTTTCCATCATATTTTTTATATACCATTCTAAGTCTTTTGAAGATTTGCCAAATTGTCTAATATCATTTTGATAGTTAGTGAGAGCTTCATTGTAAATTAAACGGGCAGTTTTTACTTTTAATATAATATTTTCATCATTAATTTCTTGATTACTATCCTTTTGATAAACAATGCCATTTTTAATTATATATTTTTTTAAGAGATTATTTATTTCTAAAACTGTTATAATAATCACCACCAATATATCTAAATATATTTTAACATTTCTTTGCAATTGGTAAAATATAATATTAACATATCAAATTTATTTGCAGAACTGCATATTGGTTAGTGAAAAAGAAGTCTATTTTTTTAATTCACTATTATAAAGTTGCTTATAAGTAGGAGATTTTTTAATTAATTCCTTATGTGTACCAATATCTTTAATTTCACCATTATCAACAACATAAATAATGTCGGCATCAATAATAGTTGATAATCTATGAGCAATAATTAAGACTGTATGATCTTTAACTAAATCATCTATTACTTTTTTAATATAAGTTTGTGATTCATTATCTAAGGCACTAGTCGCCTCATCAAAAAGAATTATTTTACTTTGTTTGGCAAGAGCTCTTGCAATAGATAATCTTTGTTTTTGCCCACCAGATAAATTAACTCCACCTTCACCTAAGATGGTATCATATTTTTTAGGAAGAGACATTATATAGTCATCAATATAAGCCATTTTACAATATTCTCTTATTTCTTTAAGTTGCATTTTATCATTTAATAGTAAGAAATTTTCTCTAATTGTTTTATTGAATAAGAATGGCTCTTGTCTAATAATAGCCACATTTTTTCTTAAATCTTCTTCCGTTAAATCTTGGATATTTATGCCATCAATCGTAATACTACCTATTTTGGTATCAAATACTCTGGTAAGTAAATTAAATATTGTGGTTTTACCTTGACCACTTTTACCAACAATACCAATTTTTTGATGCGGTTTAAAGGTAACATTAAAGTTCTTTAAAACATCACCTTCATTGGGATAACTAAATGTTACATCATTAAAATTAATAATACCTTCACAATTTTTTAAATGCTTCTTACCAAATTTAACATCAGGAAATAATTTGTTTTCTAATATTTCATTAATTCTAGTTACTGACACTAATACTTCATTATATGTTTTAGTAAATGAGGTAATATTTTCAATAATCCAAGTATAGCGATAAATATAATAAGTAATAGCAATAAAGAAAGTTAAACTAATTTGTCCTTTATACAAAAGAATTGCTCCGGTTATAAATGAACCTACTTCTAAAAATGATTTTAATACATTTGATACAACATCATAAATAAAATATAAATCTATTTCGTTATGTGATGCTTCAAGTGATTTCTTTATTAATTCTCTTAAATTATAAAATAAAGAATTTTTAATGCCTAGAGTTTTTATTTCTCTTACTCCTCTAATAGATTCAGTAACTTGAGAAACAGCTTCATCATTAATTTTTTTTCTTTTTTTATGTGCTTTTTCTAATTGTGGGTGAAAAAACTTAACTACTAAGGCAAAAATCACAATAAAGATAATTATTTCAATAGCAATAATATAAGAATTATAAAGAATATAAATATATATAACAACTGATGCAATAAACCTTGTAATAATGCCAAATACTTCGTCAAAAGAATTTATAATAGTAGATGTATCATTAGTAACTCTGTTAATAAATTCGCCACTAGTTTTTTCTTCAAAAGCATATGCAGGAAGTGATAAAACTTTTTGATATGTTAAGTATGAACATTCGCGGGCCATTTTTGTTTCTATTTTAGAAAGTTTAGCAAAGGAAAGTCTTTCAAGAATTCCACCAAATATTTCGGAAAATAAATAGATAAGTAAAAATAAAATAGCATTATTTAAATTAAGTTTGGTAATTTCTTCAATAGCTCGACCATTTAAATAACCAACTAAAATATAAGTAAAACTACTGATAAAAATACCTAAAAAGCAAATTGCTATTTTAAACTTATATTTTTTAGCCATGTTTAAAATAGTTTTAAATTCTTTCAACTTTTTCATTTTGCACTTCCTTTATATTGTTATAGTTTTAAATCATTACTAATAGTATATTTACTAATTCTTTCTAATTCTTCTAGAACTCTTTTTGTTGCTTGTGGTGATGTATACCAATTCTTTTTGCCAAATTCACCTTCTACTCCATAAATATCAATTTTATTTAATGGAAAGTTTAATTTATCAGCAGTCATTAATGCTCTTCTTGCTAAAAATGATTTGCAAACAAATAATATATTTTGATAATTATTTAAGTCTTTTAATAGTTTTTTAGAAAATATTAAGTTTTCTTTTGTGTTAGTGGCATTTTTCTCTAAAATACAAGGTAAATCTAAATTATATTTTGCAAAATAATTATAGATAATTTCTGCTTCGGTAGATGTTATGTTTTGATTTTTAATACCTTTATTGCCTGATATTATAATAGTGGTATTTTTATTTACTTTTTCTTTTTGAACTAAATTGTATAAAACATTGGCAGTTTCTTCATATAAATTATTACCGAATACAATAACTAAGTCATATTTTTTTAACTCATTAAATTCTTTACCAATAAATAAAAATTCTGTTATTTTATCTTTTGTATCATTAATCATTTATGCAACTCCTTATTTACTAATTTTATCATTTATTCTTTAATTAATAAATATTTTTGTTATAATTAATATGTATATATTTGGGGGATTTTTTATGCTAAA
>CANQDM010000121.1 GCA_947591505.1 uncultured Bacilli bacterium
GCAAGATCACCACTACAACATTCTAAAGTTCTAACAGGAACATCTAAACTTCTAAAAAATTCAACAGTGTAATTCCACATCTTATTATACCAGTCCATCCCATCTTCCATTTTACATAGAACAACCATTTCTTGTTTTTCAAATTGGTGAACCCGATATAAACCTCTTTCTTCTAGACCATGAGATCCGCCTTCTTTTCTAAAACATGGGGAATAACTAGTTAGAGTTAAAGGCAAGTCTTCTTCTTTAATCATCCCCCCAATAAATCTTCCCATCATAGAATGCTCAGATGTACCAATTAAATATAAATCTTCGCCTTCAATTTTATACATCATGGCTTCCATTTCTTTAAAAGACATAACACCAGTAACAACATCACTTCTAATCATAAATGGCGGAACACAATAAGTAAATCCTTTACTAATCATAAAATCACGAGCATAAGATAGCATTGCTGAATGAAGTCTGGCAATATCACCTTTTAAAAAGTAGAATCCTTCCCCACTAGTACGACCTGCTGCTTCTTTATCTAAGCCATCATATAAATTACAGATATCTGCATGATATGGTATTTCATAATTTGGTACAACCGGTTCACCAAATTTTTCTAATTCAACATTTTCTGTATCATCCTTACCAATTGGCACATCATCTGCTATTATGTTAGGAATAACCATCATTATTTTTTTTACTTTTGCTTCTAATTCTAATTCTTCTTTTTCAAGTTCTGGTATTTGTTTACTCATTTCTGCTACTTGTTCTTTTACTTTATTTGCTTCATCTATTTTTTTATCACGCATTAAATTACCAATTTCGGCACTTAATTTATTTTTTTCACTCTTTAAATTATCAGCTTTCGTCTTACACTCTCTATATTTAATATCAAGTTCATATACTTCATCAACTAAAGGCAATTTTTCATCTTGAAATTTTTTCTTAATATTTTCCTTTACTAACTCTCTATTTTCTCTTATTAATTTAATATCTATCATTTTATCTTCTTCCTTTCCTAAAATAAAAAGAATGATACTTATAAGGAGTCAAAAGTGACGGTACCATCCTTTACTTTACTTAATTATAGATAACGGTTTTAACCGGTATGTATTAAATACTCATCCGAAGTAGATTCACTATAATTATTTAATTAGTTTACACCATTCACTAACTCTCTTTGCTAAATTTTTATAGTTACTATTCTTCATCAACGATTTATTTATTAATTATTATTTTCAAATTTATTTAAATCTATTCATTTGATTCATAACTTGTTTAACTTGTTTTTGACTAGGTTTTCTACCCATACTACTCATCATTACTTCAATCATTTTTTCATTAATTGGAGGATTCTTAGTCAAATATTTTTTCATTATTACTCTTGATATGATAAATCCTAAAATAATACCAACAATTAAACCAATTACTAAATATAATATTTTAATCCACATGTTTCTTCTTGCCTCCTTTTTTATTCTCTTTTAATAAATCTCTAATTTCTTCAAGTAACACAATATCAGCAGGTTTTGGTGGTAAAATTTCTTTTTCTTCTTCTGTTTTTTTACCCTTTTTACCTATTTTATGCAAATCACTATTAAATTTATTAATTATTTTAATTACAATGAATAAGCATAATGCTGTAATTAAAAAATCAATAATATTTTGAATAAATATACCATATAAGATTTTGGCACTGCCAACAGTAATAGCTAATTTAGAAAAATCAATACCGCCTAAAATCATCCCAATAATTGGTCCAAAAATGTTATCAACTAGACTGGTTACTATTTTACTAAAAGCGCCACCAATAATAACACCAACTGCTAAATCAACCACATTTCCTCTCGCAATAAATTCTTTAAACTCTTTAAACACAATAAACCACCTAAAATTATTTTATTATAGATGTTTATTTTTTGCAAGAAAAAAGCAAAAAGTATAATTATAATTATCTTTTCACTTTTACATTTAACAAGATAAATCTGGATAACCACTTGTACCTTGTACCCAATTACATAAAGTATAACCACTTAAGGCAGAATTTACACTACTTAAAGTAATACCATTTTTATTATTATTTAATGTAGTAGCAAAACTTGCTAATTTCATATTAGCATCAGTCATTGATGTTGTACCACTTTTATTACTTCCAGACATTCCAGATTTATAATAGGCATTTGTAAAGGTAGTACTAGTTGTACTTGAATATCCAATTCCATATTTATTTGATGATGCAGTTATAGAGCCGGCATTATAAACAGTATTTGCATATATTTTTTTTGATCCACTTCCTGAAGCAGCAGCACCTATAATACCGCCACCATAATCTGACCCAGTAAGTGTACCTCTATTAAATGAATTTATGACATAAGCATTTAATCTATTTACTCCGACTATACCACCTACTGCGTGTTTTTTACTATTTATAGCTCCAGTATTATAACTGTTTAAATTATAACTTGTTCCATCATTTAAACCAACAATTCCAGCATCTATATAACCATTCACTGTTCCAGCATTATAGCTTCTATCAACAATCGCAACACCATGAATCATTGCAATAATTCCACCAGAATAATCATTATCAGCGTTACCAACTGATACTTCACCTTCGTTATGAGAATTTTTTATAATGATAAGTTTAGCATCTGCTCCATCTCTTCCAATTATTCCACCGGCTATACGATTACTTGAATTATTTATAGTACCATAATTATGACAATTATTAATAGTAGCTGTTATCAAACCATTTCCTACAATTCCACCACAAGTTTGAGATCCACTTATTGTACCATAGTTACTACTATTATTAACTATGGCATTATTGCCAATCTCACCAATTATGCCTCCATTGATTCCAGAACTCGAACTACTTGTTACTGTGGCATAATTTTTTAAATTATTTATAGTTGCATTTCCTGATTCATCAACATAGGCAATAATTCCACCCATATAAGTTGTAGCAGAAGTTGACAAGCTTCCAGTAACACTTAAATTTGAGATTGTAGCATTTCCACTAATTGAGCCAAATAAACCACATAATCTGTCAGCAGTCTTATTGGCTATAAATAAATTTGAGATTGTATAATTTTTTCCATCAAATATACCATTAAAATGTTTGGTAGTATCAGAACTTGTTCTATAGCCAATTGGCTTCCATCCTGTTCCGGTAGTAAGTTCTGTTAATAATGCTTGGGATCCACTTGCTCCATTTATATCGCCATAATTTGTTCTTGTTGAATTTTCATAACTTCCAGTTACTTTAAAATCTAGACTTCTATCTAAGACAAAATATTTCCCTGCATAGGTTGTACCACCATTTACTGCTACTTGTAAATCCATTAAATCTTCGATGTAATAAATATGATATGGATCTGCACTTGTTCCACTTCCACCAATTGTTGTTCCTTTATTTAATGTTGTTGAGGCATTTCCTGCTTTATCTGTCACATAAACATAGACAGTATTTGTTACACCCTTTGTTCCACTGTAGGTTGTATTATTAGCAGTTGTGCTTGTGAAGTTACCACTACTTCCATTCCTAAACCAATATTTATCTATTCCACTTGTTACTTCTGTTACTT
>CANQDM010000122.1 GCA_947591505.1 uncultured Bacilli bacterium
CTTAAACCATTTAGTGGAATACTAGATGGCAAAGAACATAAAATTGTTAGTTTATATATAAATAATAATGTAACAAAGGATGACCAATATACAGATAGTTATAGTGGTTTATTTGGAGCTTTAAATAATGCTACTGTAAAAAATTTAACTATAAGCGGAGAAATAGAAATAAACGCTAGAGCCCAAGTTGGTGGCTTTGTTGGCAATATGAGTAATAATTCTTTAATGGAAAATTGTCATAATGAAGTTAACATACTTAATATTGGAACAACGCAAGAATTTAATGGCGGTTTAGTTGGTTGTGCAGAAAGTGTAACAATAAAGAATAGTAGCAATAAAGGTTCAGTAGAAGGGCCATATATAGTAGGGGGAATTATTGGCTTTATTGTTAGTCAAAATGACTACGTAGTAACAATAGATAGTACTTCTAATGATGGGGTAATATCAGGTAACAATATTGTAGGTGGCTTAGTAGGAAATGATGGTGCAAAATCTACTTTATTAATTACTAATTCACATAATGAAGGTACTATTATGTGTACTAGCGGAGATGATGGTTTTAGAAATGTTGGTGGATTAGTTGGTGTTACTAATGGCGATTCCTCAATTGAAAAAAGTTATAATATTGGAAATGTAACAGCTAATGGCACAAATGGTGTGAATATAGGTGGATTGATAGGAACTGCAAATGAAAAAGTAGTTATTAATAATTCATATAATGCTGATAACACAATAAAAGTAAGCCCTAATGGTTTTGAATTTAGTGTGAATATAGGTGGATTAATAGGATTACTATCTAATCAAACCGAAACAAGTAGTATTACTAATAGTCATAATTCAGGAGAAATAGTAAATGGAAATAGAGCTGGCGGCTTAATTGGTGCATTGCGTTCAGGAATAATAATAGATAAATGTTATAACAGTGGTAATATTAATGTTACCAATGAAATATGGGCTTCACAGTCACATATTGGCGGATTAATAGGAGGAGCAGATAGTTGGTCATATTTTCATCCAGCAGATATTATAATGAATAGTTATAATACAGGAAATATTACTGCTAATAATAAAAATATTACTCATATATCAGGTTTATTACAAAATCTTCATAGTAATAAATTAATTTTGCTGAATAGTTACAACAGTGGTAATTTAGATTTGCAAAGTAATATAGGAACTAGTGTAGTTAGTGGTTTATTATTTAGTACTGCTGGAGGATTACAAGGTCAAAGTCAAGAAAAAAATATCAATATTTTAAATAATGTCTATAATATAGGAACAGTAAAGGGCATAATAACTAATAAATTTGGTTTGGGTTATTTTAACGAAAGCATTACAACTAATGATATTAAAAATACTTATTATGAAAATAGTGTAAGTGCAAGTAATGTTACCGGAATTGGCGGAACATCAATGAATTTAAATGATATGAAGTTAGAATCATTTGTAACCCAATTAAATACAAATAAAAATACTATTGATTTAAGTAGTATAGATAGTAGTTTAAGTGAATATACTTTATGTAATTGGAAATTAGGTAGTGATAACTATCCAACATTAAATTGTTAAGAGGTAACTAAATTGTTGCTTCTTTTTAGTAATTTTTAACAATTTAAAAAAATTGTCATTTCTTGTATTCTAAAATATTTAAATATATGATAAAATGTTTATAGTAAGGTGATTACTAAATGACAAGAGAAACTTTTTTACTTATCGCAATTGCTTATTATATATTTACAATGGTTGTAGTTGTAATTGTTTTAGTATTCATGGATAAAAGATATAAAAGAATTTTAAATGATGAAATAAATGAATTAGAAAGAGAAAAAAATTTAATAATTTCTAGTAATATTTTAACTGAACTTAATAAAGTTGAAATATTAGTTAATAATGCGGATTTAAAGAAAAAATACAAAAACTGGGTAAAAAGATTTGAGGCTATTAGAGATAAAGAAATACCAAAAATAACTGATGAAATTATTGAACTACAAAATGATTATAATGAAAAAGATTATCCTAAATTAAAAAAAGGGTTACTTGATGTTGAACTAAAAATTAATTATTTAAAAACTAAAGCTGATTTTTTATTAGATGAAATAAGAGAAATAACTTTATCAGAAGAGAGAAATAGAGAAACAATAACTAAATTAAAAGCTGATTATAGAGAGATTAGAAGTTTATATAGTGCAAATGAAAAAGATTATGAAATTATTAAAAAACCTTTAGAATTACAATTTGAAAATGTCGATAAATTATTTAGTGCTTTTGAAGAGGCCATGGAAAAAAATGAATACTTAGAAGTAAGTAAAATGGTTAAAGCTATTGACGATATTATTGGTAATTTAAAAGTAGTTATTAAAGAAACAAAAACTATTGTTAATTTTGGGAATGTCTTAATACCAAAAAAGATTAATGATATAGATAATATTTATCATAAGATGAAACTAGAAGGGTATAATTTAGAGTATCTAAATATTGAATATAATATTGAAGAAGCTAATAAAAAAATTCAAGATGTTTTTAGTCGTTTAAATGTATTAAATGTTGTAGATTCTGTTTTTGAACTTAAAACAATGCTTGATTACTTTGATTCTTTATATAATGATTTTGATAAAGAAAAATTAACTAAAACTTTATATGAAGATTATAAAAGAAGTATTTTAATAAAGGTTAGTAAACTAGAAAAAATTAACAATGAATTATATCGTAAAATTGATGATATTAAATATAGCTATGATTTATCAGATGATGAGGTTTCAGTAATTGGGGAGATCAAAGAAGAATTTTCAAGTATTAGATCATCTTATGATCATGTGGTAGAAATGGAGCGAAATAAAACTTTAGCTTATTCTAGACTTAATCATGAAATGGAAATACTTAATAATAAACTAACTAAAAATGAAGAGAAATTAAATGTGGCTTTAAGAACATTAGGTAGCCTAAAAGAAGATGAACTAAGAGCAAGAGATCAACTTGATGAAATTAAAGATATTTTAACTCAAGCAAAAGAAAAGGTAAGAAGTTATAAACTTCCAGTAATTCCTAAAAATTATTATATTGAATTATCTGAAGCTACTTTAGCCATTAATGAAATGGTTAAAGAACTTGATAAAAGGCCAATATCTATAAAAACTCTAAATTTAAGAGTAGATACAGCGAGAGACTTAGTTTTAAAAGTTTATAATACTATTAATGAAACAGTTAAAACAGCCAAAATGGCGGAGACTGCTATTGTTTATGGTAATAGATATCGTGTTTCTAATCGAGAAGTTGACCTAGGACTTACTAAAGCGGAAAATTTATTTTATAAAGGTAATTTTAAAAATAGTTTAGAAAATGCTATTACCGCAATAAATGTAATTGAACCAGGAATTCATAAAAGACTTTTAGAAGAGTACAAATGAGACATTAAGCCTCATTTTTTTTGAAATTCTCTTGACTCGAGACTGCTGAAAAAGTATACGTAAATTTACAAAAAACGAAGAATTTTTAATGATACTATAAAAATGACA
>CANQDM010000123.1 GCA_947591505.1 uncultured Bacilli bacterium
CATACCAAGCATAACAAAATTGGCCGCACTCCTCCTGACGTGTCATCATCCACTCATTACCATCTTCTTCTTCATTCCATTCTCGTTGAGGTGCTAACCAACTCATTACAAAATCATTAGGATCTTCAGTTGTATTCATACAAATTTCATTTTCAAAACTACTACAATAGTCTGTCATATTCATTAAACTTATATTTCCTACTATTTTATTTGTGGCATTTTTACTTTCTAAATCAACTAATCCTGTTGACATTAATTCTGCTAATTCAGTTGCTGCTTCTTTTTTTACTAATTCGTCTGATTCACTTTCTAATTTTTCTCTTAATTCTATTGCTCTTGGATCTGATAATAGATAATCGGATAGTTCATCCATACTAGCATTGCCATATAGCCATGTTGTATTTAATATTTTATTTTTTAACTTGATTGGTAATGTTTGATAAAAGTCTGTATTTAAATATTTATATAATTCACTTTGTGGCCAATTGATATCTGTTTCATCATCACTATTCCACGCAATACTTTCATTTGCTGGAGTATTTTTGATAACTTTCATTAAACCATCTTCGGTTACTCCTATTATTCTGTACATATCATGCCCTTCTGCAGTAGAGCAATCACTTCCTAAACATATATAATTATTATTCATTGTTTCTGTTCTTTCAACAGTATAATTATGAGTATCAACACTGTTTACTATTGAATTTCCTTGATATCTATATAACCCGTTTACTAAATTTGTTGTTAATTTTTTATCTGCATCTTTACTTCTTAAATATGTCTCTACTTCTGATGTCCCTATATCACAGTCTAAATCTTGAAATGTTACATCTATATTTAATGTCTTATTTGCAAGGTATGTTTGGTCTGCTGAAGAATTTATTATTTCAACATATCCATCTAATATTTTTTCACTTTCACTTGTTATTCCTATTTCAAATGGGATTGTTCTTGTTCCACTTGTCTTTAATTCACTTAAATCTATTCTTTGTTGTAGTGAACCAGCATTTAAATATAAATATGCATCTCCTGTATTGAAAAATTTACCCATATCATTTTCTGTTGCTACTTGCATTGTTATTACAGCATTGGCTGTACACATATATCTTGTTTTACCATTTCCACCAGTTGCTGTTAATTTTCCTAAATTATGCATTCCCTCTTCTAATGTTTTTACATAACTTGCAGTATCATCACCATAGTATTCAGTATTTTTATTTGCTTCTGCCATATCTGCTGCATTTAAATTAACATGTAAGTTCTCTGTTACTTTTTGGAGTGCTATACTATCTATTGCTTCTATATCTGCATTAATTTGTGATTTACTTGTACTATTATCTGTATCTATCAAAAAGAAGGCAAATGTTGCTACTAATGTTAATAATAGTAATGCTACTACGCCAATTATTGCGAGTCTTATTTGTTTTTTCTTCTCCTTGTTATTTTCTACTTCTTCATTCATAATAATTCCTTTCTATCTTTAAGATAAGTATATATTACCCCCCCCGAATCTGTCCGACAATTCACATATACTTATTATATAATCTTATACTCTATTTATAATTATAAGATATTCCCCCCCCAAAAATCAACTGATTTTCTTAATTTGATATTATTTTACAAGTTTATTATTTTATTTTATAATTTTATTAAGGTGATGTTCTTATGTATAAAATAGGCTTTGATCGAAATCAACTTGCTCTCTTTCCTACTTCTTTAGATGATATGATTGACAAAGATAGTATTGTTCGTGTTATCGATGCTTTTGTTGATTCTATTAATTTTGCTAATTTTAATTTTAAATATTCTCAACCTAATTCTAAAGGTAACAGACCTTTTGATCCAAAAGATTTAACTAAACTTTATTTATTTGGTTACAATAAAAAGGTTCGTTCTTCTCGTTCTCTTATGTATTTTGCTAAAACTAATATTGAGTGTATCTGGCTTCTTAAAGGTTTAACTCCTGACCATCGTACTATCTCTGATTTTCGTAAAGATAATGCTAATAACCTTAAATCTATTTTTTATGAGTTTAACCTTTCTTTAAAAGAACTTGGCTCTCTTTCTAATATTGAATCTCAAGATGGAGTTAAAATTATCGCTGTTAATTCTAAAGAAAAAAACTTTACTTTAAATAAAGTTGATGATCGTATTAATAGAATTAAAAAACATATTGATGATTATCTTAATATGGTTAATTTTTATGATATTATGGAAAATTATGAAAGTCTTAATGATGCTGATAAAGTTAAAAAGCTCATCGAAAACATTGATGAATTTGTTAATAACGATCCTTCTTTTGATAAAGAACAATATGTTACTGAATTAAAAAATTATATCAATAAACTTGATCATTATCAAAATATTCAAAACACTATAACAAAAAATGGAGATACTCAAATTTCTTTAACTGATAAAGAAGCTAAATTAATGAAAAACAATGGTAAATTTAATGTTTGTTATAACAACCAAGTTCTTGTTGATGAAAATCATTTTGTTACTGATTTTTTAGTTACTGATAAACCTGCTGATTTAGGTACCATTACCGACATATCTACTACGGCTAAAGATATTTATGGTTTTGAAACTTTGACTAATATTACTGATAAAGGTTATAATAAACGTGAAGATATAGTTAGTGCTCTTGAGAATGGTATTATTCCTGAAGTTACTCCTAGTAAAAAGCAAGATGATTTTTATTCTCTAGAAACTATTTATGAAGAAAATGAAATTACCGATGAAATGATTAATAGTTTAGACAGTAAAGATATTCAAAAATGTTTACGAGCTGGCGTTATTCCTGAAGTTTACAAAGACAAAATAAGTGATGTGGAAATTAAAGAAAAAAAGATTGTGGAAAACTTTAATGAGGAAATTGATGATAATGTTAGTGAGGAAGAATTAAGAGACAAAGCTATCAACAATAATTGCTTTGTTAGACATATTAAATCTAATAAAGTCTTTTGTCCTATGGGTGAAACTTTAAGAAAAAAATCTGTTAATAAATCATCTACTAGATATTGTAATAAACTTGCTTGTAAAAATTGTAAAAATCCTTGTTGTAATTCAAAATATAAAACTGTTGATTTTAAAAAAGGTCAAAGTATTGTTATTCCTAAAAATAACAATACTCTTAAAATTGTTAGAAAAAAATCTAAAAAAAAGAAAATTAAAGTTGTTTGTTTTGAATTTAAAATTGACAAAGATTTAATTAAAAAACGAATGTCTTTATCTGAACTTCCCCACGCAATGTTAAAAAGATGCCGTGATGCTAGTTATGTTTTACTCAAAGGCAAGAAAAAGGTAACTGGAGAATGTGCAATTTACTATTGTGCTGAGAATATTTTGCATGCCAAAAATTTAATTGGTGTTGATAAATTAATTGAATATTTCAATAATAAAAAGGATAATAT
>CANQDM010000124.1 GCA_947591505.1 uncultured Bacilli bacterium
CTTAACTATATGAATATCTGTTCATATATAAATATGTTATCACATATTATATAGTATGTCTAGAGAAAATAAAGTTGAATACATCTTGCTTAATTCTTACTTAAATCTTGCTTAAAATTTACAAATTAATCATTACTAAAAAAGTAAATATGTATAATAAAAACGCTAGCCTTTACAGTATAGCGTTATATTTATTTTTTTAAGATATACAACCTTATTCTAAAAAATATTTTACTAATTTTTCATAATTATCTTGGCTATTTAAACAAGTATCAATTAAATATCCTTTCTCATTATTTAATTGATATTCTTTTATTCCTCTTATATAAAATTCTTTATTTCTATCTTCAATATAAAATGGCATTATATTATTATATAAACATTCTCTAAATATAATCATTCTACCAACTCGACCATTACCATCTTGAAAAGGATGAATGTGTTCAAATCTTACATGAAACTCTATTATATCTTCAAGAGTTTTTTTAGGTATTTTATCATACCATTCTAATAAATCTTTCATATCTTTGGCTACATTTTTAGGTAGTGTTGTAGTAATATTTCCAACAAAATTCTTTTTAGATTTATATTCACCAACATTAAACCATTCTTTTTCACTATCAGTTAAAGTACCATCTTTTAAAATGAAATGAAATTTTTTAATCATGTCTTCAGTCATTTTATCATCAATTGTATCTAACATATATTTAAATAAAGTAAAATGATTTTTAATTTCCGTAGCATCTTTTAGTACTATAACTTTATCTTTACTCGTTAATATAGTACCAGTATCATAAATACTAGCAGTTTCATCTGGAGTAATAGTTGAACCTTCTATATGATTAGTATTGTATGCAAAATCTAATTGAGTTTTATGATATAAGTTACCTGATAAATTTATCTTTTTTTGTTCAATTAATGCTTTTTTTATTTTACTAATATCCATTTTTTCTCCTTATCAATTTTATAATTATTTACCAAGAAAATCATTAATATAATTATCTAATTCAGATATATTAATTTCTTTAAAATCTTTATCTCTTCTTGGTTTAACTTCAACAATATTATCACTTATTTTTTTACCAACAGTAATTCTTAAAGGTATACCTATTAAATCCATATCTTTAAATTTAACTCCTACTCGCTCATCACGATTATCAAGTAAAACATCTATACCTTTATTAGTTAATTCATCATATATTTTATTTGCTTCTTCTACTTGTTTATCATCTTTAGTATCTACTATAACAATACAGACTTGATATGGGGCAATAGACTTAGGTAAAATCATACCAAATTCATCATTATTTTGTTCAATAATTGAAGCGAGAATACGACCAGCACCAATACCATAACAACCCATTACAACTGGTAGGGATTTATTATTTTCATCTAAATAAGTTAAGCCTAACTTTTCGGAATACTTAGTACCAAGTTTAAATATATTACCTATTTCAATACCTTTTTTAAAGTAAAGTTTACCGCCACAAACTGGGCAAGTATCCCCTTCTTTTACATTTACGATATCACCAACTACATCATATTTAAAGTCTTTAACATTAGCATTTATATAATGATATCCTTTTTTATTTGCCCCACAACAGAAATTATGCATCGTAAGAATTTCCCTGTCAATTACTATTTTAGCATTCAAATTAATTGGTCCAGTATAACCAGGGATGGCGTTACTAGTGGCAATTAATTCATCACCCGCAAAATTAATTTCTGATACACCAAGTAATTTGCATGCCTTAGTTAGATTAAGTTCCCTATCTCCTCTTACAAAGAAAACTACTAATTCATCATTTGCTTTCATAAGTAGAGCTTTAACTGATTTTTTAACATCTATGTTTAAATAATTACAAACATCTTCAATTGTTTCTTTATCTGGAGTTTCAACTAATTCTAAATCAAATTCTTTTATGTTTTCTTCATCTTTACTCACAACTTCTGATACTTCTAAGTTAGAAGCATAATCACAATGATCACATAATACTAAAACATCTTCACCAATATCAGTAACAGCTTGATATTCTTCGGATAATGATCCACCCATTACACCAGTATCAGCTTTTACTATTTTATAATCAATTCCCATTCGATCAAAAATATTATTATAAGCATTACGCATTATTTGATAAGATTTATCTAAACCTTCTTCATCTCGATCAAAAGAATAAGCATCTTTCATAACAAATTCTCTTACTCTGATAAGACCATATCTTGGCCGTGGCTCATCACGAAATTTATCAGCTTGTTGATAGATAGTAAAAGGCATATCTTTATAACTTCTGATAACATTTTTAGCAGCATAAGTAAATAATTCTTCATGGGTAGGACCTAAAGCATAAGGCTTATGATAACGATCTTCTAATTTAAACATACTATCACCAAGTGATTCTACTCTACCACAAGCTTCATAATATTCTCTTGGTATTAAACTAGGCATTAAAACCTCTTCAGCACCAGCTTTATCCATTTCTTCTTTAATAATTTTTTTTATATTATCTAAAACTTTTAGACCTAAAGGAAGATACATATAAATACCTGCCCCAACTTTTTTAATCATACCAGAGCGAACTAATAAATTGCCACTTTTACTTTCTTCATCTTTGGCATCTTCTCTTAAAGTATAAAAGAAACTTCCTTTTAATTTCATGATAACACTTCCTTATTTATTTATTATAAGCGAAATTTTAATTACCGTCTATGTTTTAATTAATGTTTTTGTAATAAAAGTGTTAAAAAAAATTAGTTTTCACTAATTTTTTTATTCTATTTATTAGGATCAACTAAAATTTTAATTGATTCTGATTTACCACTGGTAAGTTCTTCGTAAGCACTTTGAACTTCTTCTAAAGAAATAGTTTTCGAAACAAATTTTAAAACATCTATTTCTTTGTTAGCAATCATATCGATACATTTAGCAAATTCTTCTTTAGTATAAGCAATAGCACCAATTAAAGTTAGTTCTTTCATGACGGCATCAATACTAGCAAAGTTAAGCGGAACCATTGAAACTCCAACTAAAACTACTGTACCACCAGGTTTAACTAATTTTAGGGCACTATTAACAGCCGGTGTATTACCACAGCATTCAATAACTTTATCAAAATGATTAGTATATTCATTCATTACTTTTTCATCTTTAGCATCGATCCATTCATCAGCAACACCAAGTTCAACTGCTTTTTCACCACGTTCTATATTTGCCTCAGATACCACTACTTTACTAGCACCACTTTTTTTGGCAAACATGGCAGATACTAAACCAATAATGCCACCACCAACAACGAGTACATCATCTCCAACGTCAACCTGAGCAAGATTTAGAGCATGAAATCCTACAGCAGTCGGTTCAACTAAAGCACCTTCTTCATCACTCATATTATCAGGTAGTTAAAATA
>CANQDM010000125.1 GCA_947591505.1 uncultured Bacilli bacterium
TGAAACTTTATCGAAACATTCTAGAATAGGAGGTATCATGAAAAAGGATAAAAAAAGTAAAAAGGGAATTGTTGGCAGAGTACTTAAAGGTTTCTTTATTATAATAGCTATTATTGTTTTATCCATTGCAACTCTTATTTTATATAAAGCTAATACAGATCCAGATAAAGTTCCAGATGTACTTGGATATAAACCAATGATAGTATTATCAGGTTCAATGGAAACATCAATTCATACAGGAGATTTAGTCTTTGTTAAAATGGTTGATACAACTACATTAAAAAAAGGAGATGTAATTGCATTTAGAAATGAAACAGATACTATTACAACACATAGAATTGTAGATATTGTTTTTGAAGATGGCAAACAATATTTTAGAACAAAAGGTGATGCAAATAACGCAGAAGATACTAATCTTGTATCAATGAAAGATGTTGAAGGTTTATATGTTGGAAGAATACCAAAAGCAGGTAATTTCTTAATGTTTATGCAAAAACCTATTGGATTATTTATAGTTTTATTAATAATTTTAGTAATAGGATTATTATGGCTTTATATAATCAGTAGAAAAGATGATAAAAAATATAGAAAATTAGAAGAAAAAGATAGATTAGAATTTGAAGGATTTAAAAGAAAGAGTGAATTAGAACGCCAAAAAGAAAATAAGGAAGATAAATAACCTTATTAATTAAAATGATATAAAAGGCGAAAATCCTTTTATATATAGAAATAATATTCTAGAATATTATTATCAAAGAGGTTAGTTAGAGGAGGTGAAAAAATGAGGAAAAAAACAGTTGGAAGTATTATGGTGGTAGCAATGTTATTTGCAATTGCTTTATCTTTCGTAGGTGGAACTTATGCTAGATATGTTGGTGATTTTACTGGTAATGCTACAGCGCAAATAGCTAAATGGGCTGTTAAAGTTAATGAACAAGAGGAACAAGCACTTAATTTAGCATTTAAAGTTGAAAAAAACGCTAATGTTGTCGAAAATAAAATTGCTCCTTCTATAACAGCTAATGCTGAGATTTCAGTAGATTTTGAAGGTACTGAAACGGCTGTTGAATTGATTGTTGAAAAAGGTGAAGAATTTGCTACTACATTAGAAACTTTAGGACTTGATGAAGATCAAATTAGTTTTTCAATAGCTCAAAAAGAAGATAATAAAGAAGCAGTTAAAGTTGAAGCAGCAGGTGATGGAACTGAGGGAAAACCATTTGTTCTTTTATTACCTGATAATGCAAAATTTACGAAAGAAAATGGTACTTTAGTGCTTGAGGTAAAATTAACTTGGAATAATTTAGATAATGATGCTAAAAATACTAAGGATACAACAGTTGGAAAAACAAAAACTGAATTAGTATTGCCTGTAACTTTAAAAGCTCAACAACATATAGCTTAATAAAAATAGGAAGTGTTAAAACTTCCAATAAAGTCTATAAAATTTTATAGATTTTATAGAAAGTTTTAATTAAAAAATGAAAGTAGTGATATATATATATGGATAAGCAAGAAAAAAAGAATGAAAAAAATTTTATAGTAATATTATTAATACTTATTGCGTTAATTATAATTATTTTTTTACTTGTTAGAAATCTAGGATTTATTGACCATAAACCAAGAATTCCTACTGGTAATGTAGATATATTTGATATTATTTTTAAAAAAGAATGTTCTAGTGATTGTGACTGTAATTGTAACCAAGATGGTACTATTACAGCTGGAAGTAATAATAGTTCAAATTCATCAGAAGACAAAAATGGTATAGAAGTCTTTGATAGAGAAACAGAATATTCACAAAATACTCAGCTTCACATATTTACAAATACAACTTATTATGTAGTAGATAATAAAATCGCACCAGCGAGTAAAAATTCATATCAATTTGTAATAAGGAACAATAATGAATTTAATATAAGATATGATTTGGATTTGTTTGAAGAAAACAAATATGATATCAATATGAAATATCGCTTGAAATTGAATGGTATATATGTAGCTGGAAGTGATGATGAATGGCTAACTTACGATGAGTTAAATCAAAAAGATATTGGCCTTGCTGCTAACACTTATGATGTTTATACATTAGATTGGGAGTGGATTGAAGGAAGTAATGATACAGAAGTAGGTACAAATGTAAATTCTAATTACAAATTGGATTTAAGAATTACAGCTTCTGGATCTTAAAAAGAAAGAAGGTGTAATAATTGGCTACAAGAAAAAAATATAGATTAAAGAAAAGAATTAAAAATTTTTTAGTGTTTTATACAATCGTATGTACTCTCTTTGTGGCTAGTTACACCTTATCAAGATATGTTGGAACAACGACAGTAACAAATGGCATAGATATAGCAAAGTTTAATGTATCAGTAAATGATATAGATGTTAAAGATGGAGCGCCAATACAGTTTAATTTTAGTGAAACATCGACATTTATGCGTGGTAAGGTTGCTCCAAACAAAAAAGGATACTTTGAGTTTACAATAAACCCAGATGGAACAGAAGTTAGTTTGGAATATGAAATTAAATTTAATATAGATAAATTTGATGATGATTTTAAATTAGAATATTTTACTGTAAATGATGGTGAAACACATTATGATATAACAGATGGCAATATAGCAAAAAATGATTTACTTCTTCCAACGACAGAAACTGGTTTCACAGATGCTGACAAAATAAATATAAAAGTATATTGGTATTGGGATGAACAAGATGAAATATTAAATCCAGATATAGATATTTATGACAATAAAGATATGAACATTTTGGTTATTGTAAAACAAAAGATAAATTAAAAAATTAAGGAGGTAATAATGAAAAAGTATAAATTAAAAAAGAAACCTTGTATTTTATTAGTATTTAGTATAAGTATTTTATTCTTATTTACTTTTAATGTTACTTCCAGTAGATATATGGGAGAGCTTGAAGGTACAGCAGAAGATATAGTGGCTATACCTATTATTAGTTTGGATAATCCAACATTTACTTATACAAATAAAAAAATGTTACCTGGAGATGTAGATGAATCAGATTTCTTTGTTAGTAATTATGATAAAGATAATAAGACAAATGAAGTTTTAATGAAATATTATTTAAAGGTAACATTAGATTCAGAAATACCTGTCAAAGTTACTTTAACAGATAAAGATGGTAAAGAATTAAAATTATTAGATGATAAAAGAACAGAAGAATATGAATTACCTTATGATGAGATGATGAAAACCAAGTATCATATTAAAATTGAATGGGATAAAAAAGATAATAATTATGAATATGCTGGTAAAGATATAAGTCTTACTATTGATTTAAT
>CANQDM010000126.1 GCA_947591505.1 uncultured Bacilli bacterium
AGAGACATAAGCACCTTTTTAAGTTTCATAATAAAATGTTCGGGAAGTTCTTTATTTAAAAACTGTCCGAAGGTAAGCCATTCAGAATCGGCATTGAATAGAAATATAATGGTAGAGGTGAAATGATAAGCACTAATTAAAGATTGGTAACGTTGTAGTTGCCCTGGGCGGTGGATCGCCCGGGCAATTATAAGCCTAGTAAAAGAATGAATAGAATTTATAACATCTATTCATTTTTTTAATTAAAGTAAAATTAATTTATATTGAAAAGAATATAAATTATTAATATAATATAGATAATTAATAAGGAGATACTAATGAAAAAAGAAGTAAAAAATGATAAGAAAAATACTAAGAAAAGTACAAATAATATAATTATTATTTGTGCATTAATAACTATACTAATTGTAGGTTGTATACTTTTCTATTTTATAACTAGAAAAGAAGATGAGTTTGTAATTGGAGAAACTTTAAAAATAGATAATGCTAGTGATTATTTAGTTCAATATGATGATAATGATTACTATTTAATTAAAGCCAATTCCGATATTAAATTTAGTGTTACAAGTAAAGATAAAGAAATAAAATATAAGATAGTAGATGAAAATGATAAAGAAGTAGCTACTAATGTAAGTAAAGATAAAAATAATTTTATAATAGCATCTAATAAAAATTATGAAGCAGGTAAAACTTATAAAATTACTTTAGAAAATGCTTCATTTACTGATGAAAAATTAAAAGATATAAAGACATTATATTTTACAATAACTAGGCCAAATTCTAATACGCAAGTATTAAATGACAATGTTATTAAAGTAAGTAAAGATAATATTAAAGGGTTAGATAAAGATGAAAATTATTATACTATCTATTCTAATAAAGAATTTAAGAAAGATGATATTTTATATTATCAAAATAATAATGAAGTAATTGCCCTTAAAATAAATGATGTAAAAAAAGAAAATAATAATTATGTAATGACTACTAGTGCACCAACATTAGAAGAATTATTTAAAGAATTAGATATTTATGGGGAATTTAATTTAAAATTAAATGATTTTATTAAAAATGAAGAATTAAAAGATTATATTAAAGTAGCGATAGTAGAAAATGGTCTATTAGATAATATTGTTCCTAAAGTACAAGCAAAAGATATAATAGATATCGATATTAATTATCAAAGAGATGGTAGTGCCAAAGTTTTAGTTAGTCTTAATTTAGAACATGGTAATAAAGGAATATTAAAAAATGCTTTAGAGAAACATGATATGAAGTTAGATATTGAACTTATTATAAGATTAAAAGCCCATGCTGATATAACTTTATTTAAACAAGATATTGGAGCCTCTTTAGATATAGATATAAATACTGATTTTAATATTAATCCAGTCGAAACTAAAGAATTTAAATTTAATTATGATAAAGATGTTAATGATAATTTAAATGTAAGTGTTGGTTTATTTAAAGATTTATTAAATAAAACGCCAAATGATAGTTCTAAAGATGATATAACTATTGGTAAAATGATTATTCCAACCCCAATATTAGGGTTAAGTGTTGATTTAGAAGTTGATTTAGTAAAAGAATTAGAACTATTATTAAAAGCTAATGTAAATGTCAAAAATAATTTTACTATTCTTTTTGGTCATAATAATAAAGGCTTCTATAAAAATTTTGATTTTAAAGTCAATGATAGTTCTTATGATGTTTTAGGAAAAGCTGAAGCTAAGTTAGGTTTAAATCCTAAAGTTAATATTAATTTCTGTCGGATTATGGAAGCAGGTATTGAATCCCCTTTAGGAGTATATGCTAAAGGCCAAGTAAATTATATGGATTCTAGTGCTAAAGAGTTTGATGGTAATATGGAAATTGGTGCTTTTGTAAGTGCTGGTGTTTATGCTGAAACTCACTTCTTAATTGCTAAAGCGGAAGCTAAATATGAAAAAGAATTCCCAATTATCAAAATAGATGCCAAAATAAAAGATAAATGTGAAGAACAAATATTAAATGGTGATTATTCTTGCTTTGTAGGAATTTATAAATCAATTAATAATGAAACCAAAGAAATTTTGAAAGATGGAGTCAATGTTCCATATAATCGTATGAGTGATGGTAAAGAAGAAGGAAGAGCTAAATTAAAGAGTATTAATGTAAAAGATGGCAGATATATTTTAAATTATGATATAGGTTATTTTTATGGTCAAGCAGCTGATACATATATCATTGTCCCAGTAGGTGTTGATTATGAAACAGTAAATGATTGGTGTCCTAAATGTGATAGCAATGATAAAACTTGTCGTTATGAAAAAGGCGAATATGAATATGAATTAGGTAAATGTTATTATACTACTGATAATACAAAGGTTAGATTAATTGAAACTAATCGTATAGGTGGGCCAGTTATATATTATAAAGATTAGGTAAAAAATATTTTTCTTGTAAATTTAAATATAATCAATTATAATAATCAATACGGAAAGTGATGGTTATAATGGATACAAGACAAAAAATAAAATTAATAACTAGATTAAGAGATAATAAAGTACCACAAAATAAGATTGATCAATTATTTACTTTGACAGAAAAAGAACTAAATAGAATATATAATATTAGTAATAGTGATTTATTTGCTAGTGAAATTACTAAAATATTAAATGATAATGAAGAAAAATATAGTTTTTATTTAGATGATTTAAAACAATTTAAAAACAAATTTAGTAAAAATGATTATGAAGATGCTATAGAAATAATTAAAAGTTGTAATCAACAATTTAATGCTAGATGTGCTTATATTGCTATAAGAAATGAATTATTACAACAATATGGTTTAAATATTATTAGTGCTCGTCTTATTAGTATGGCTAAAAAAGAAATAACAGCTGAGTATGCTTTAAAAGTAGTTAATATTTCTAAATTAATTGAATTAGGTATAGCTATACCAATGGCAAAACTTATAATTGGTACTCCTGATAAAGAAGAATGCTTAAATATTATTAGAGAAGTTTTAAAGGATGAAAATAATTTAAAAGAAGTAACTGCTATTATTGATAAAGTAACTTTTCATTTAAGAAGAAATTTGATAACTGTACCTGGGCATGAAGAAGCAGCAACTGAATTATTAAATGTATTTGGAGAAATATTAAATAAACCACTTATAAGTATTTATCCTAAAAAAACAAAAAAGAGAATAAGAAATAAATTTTCTAAAAGCAATAATTAAAATAAAAATCACTTAATATTATTTATTAGGTGATTTTTTTGACTAAATTAATTAAACATCGAGGTAAA
>CANQDM010000127.1 GCA_947591505.1 uncultured Bacilli bacterium
GAAAAAAGAACTGATAAAATCAGCCTTAATTTAACAAGCAAGTTCTGGATAACCACTACTTCCTAACTTCCAATTACATAATGTATATTCACTTAAACTACTATCTATACTACTTAAACTTATTGTATTTTTATTTGTATTTAATTGCGTTACAAATGATTCTAACTTCATATTATTTAAGCTCATCGGTGTTCCACCGATTCCGGTAACATTACTTGCACTTACACTATTTTCATAATAAGTATTTTTAATATCATTAGTTGTAGTATTTACATCAAAATAGCCCAAACCAAATTTATTAGATATTACATTATTTAATATTCCTATATTATAGACATTATTTAAAATATTGATATTATTTTCAGAACTATTAACATTTCTAGTAAAACTATAAATTATACCCGAAACATTAGCACTTCCAACATTACTTTGTAAGTCTATATCACCCGCATTATAACTATTTAATAGTATTAGTTTATTACTAAATTCGTTCCCTGTTATTCCAGAAATATGAGTATTTATTTTATTATTTGCTACAATATTTCCCGTATTATAGCTATTCATTATAACATCTGCTGGATGAATATATGACCAACCACTAGTCATTCCAATTAAACCACCAATTTGTGAAGCACTATTCCATATCTCATCATTAACATTTATGTTTCCCGTATTATAGCTTCGATCAATTATTATCCCAGAACTTAATTCACCAATTAAACCGCCAACTCTATTTCCATTTACTATTTCCCCTGAATTATGACTATTAGTAATAATACTTATTTCGGTTTGATTAGATAAACCGCCCACTAGACCACCGATATATTCTGGTGCTTCAAAGCCATTCGGACTTATTTTTATTTTGTTATCAGCATTATATGAATTATTAATAACTACTTTTTTATATACTAATCCTATCAATCCGCCTATTCTCACTCCATTTGTGCCATTAGCTGTAACGTTTCCAATATTATAACTTTTTTCAATATTAACTTCATTATTAACAGCACCTATAATTCCACCAACTACACTTCCTTCAAAATTAATATTTCCCTTATTAAAACTATTAGTAATTGTTAATGTTGAACCTGCAGTCCCACTATCTCGACCTATAATTCCCCCAGTATCTGTTCCTTTATTACTAATAATTGTTCCTTCATTGGAAGAATTACTAATTGTTAGACTTTTTCCACGCATTGACATACAACCAATTATGCCTCCTACTTGAGATGTATTTAATGCTGTAACTGATCCTTTATTTATGCTATTTTTGATAGTACTATCATTATCAGAAAAGGAAACCAATCCTCCAATTGAAGCCATTGAAGATATAGTTGATACATTTACATTTGATACACAATTATCAATTATTGAATCTATCAAACAAGCTACAATCCCACCAATTTCGTTATCAAATTGTTGAATATATTCACCTTCAACAGTTAAATTTTTAATTGTGCCATTTTTTATGCCCCCAAATAGCCCAATAGCTTTTGACGATAATGGTTTAATATATATATTTTTTATACTATATTCTTTCCCATCAAATATACCTTGAAATGGAATATTAAATGTGCCAATGGGAATAAAGCCTTCACCATCTGAATTATTTAATTCATCATATATTGTTTCAACATTATTTACTCCATTTATATTACCATAATCAAGTTGATCTGGATTTCTGTAATCTTCTCGATTCTTAAAATCTAAATTTCTTTCTAATTCAAAATATTTATTTGCATATGTTTCACCATTAGTGACTTCTATTTGTAAGTCTACTAAATCTTCTATATATTGAATCCTATATGGATCTTTTTCCTCTCCTGTTCCTTTATAATCAAAATATAATGTACAATATATTGTCTTTTCTGTTTCTAATGTTACTGTGTTTGTTTCTCTTTCAAAGCTTATGGCATCTTCTACTTCTTTTCCATTATTATCTATACACTTTGCTTCTTTATATACATATTTATTCCCTGGCCATGTGTCTTTATTATATTCTTCATATTTATTTCCATCATTTGATACCATTATTGCTAGCGCTTTTTCTTTTTTTACATCTTTTAATTTTACTTCAGGAATTTCTTTATATTTAGGTAACATTATATATTTTATACCTATAGATATTGTTGTTATTAACAAAATTGCTATTATTCCTAAGATATATTTTTTATACTTTATTATTCTCTTCATTAATAGTTTTCCCTTCAATGCTTAATATTACCCAAAATATAAAATTAATTTATAATTTATATGCTTTATGCGCTATGCGCATATCATAAATACATTATATACGCAAAGCGCATAATAAGTCAATATTCACATCACGCATAAAGTAAAATATAATTGGTGTTTAAATGAATATAAATAGATTGAAAGAAATAAGAGAAGATAGAGATATTTCACAACTTGAAATAGCTAAATATTTAAAAGTAACTCAACCACAATATAGTAGATATGAATTAGGTATTAATAGCTTACCTATAGAAAAATTAGATAAACTGGCTAACTTTTATCATACTAGTACTGATTATCTATTATATCGAACTGATGTAAGAACTCCTTATCCAAAGTCAATAGTAAATGAAAAAGAAACTATTAAATCATGAAGTTTCTTTTTTAATTCATGGCTCTTTTAAACATTTTTTCTAAATCATAAATGCTAAATTTAATTATAGTAGGTCTACCATGAGGGCAATTATAAGGATTATCACATTTAACTAAATTTTTAAGTAATCCTTCTATTTCTAACATTGAAATATGTTCATTAGCCTTTATAGCCATTTTACAAGCTAAAGTTATCGCAATATGTTCTCTAAACTTAATTGGATCAAAATCACTTTTTAAATTAATAATTAAATCAATTATTTTTCTAATACTGGCCTCTTCATAACCTTCTTTAAGCCAAGTTGGATGCTCTTTTACAATAATTGTATTGATACCAAATTCTTCATAAACAAAACCCATATTCGTAAATATTTCTGAATTATTTTTAAATTCAATAAAATCACTTTGAGATAGTTCAATATTAATTGGGATAAGTAATTTAGTCACCGATACTTTATCATCTTTTAAAGCTTGTAAATAATTCTCATAATTAACTCTCTCTTGGGCGGCATGTTGATCAATTAAATAAATTCCTTCATCATTTTCACAAACAATATAAGTACCTAAACATAAACCAACGGGATACAATACTAAACTTTTAAATTCTTC
>CANQDM010000128.1 GCA_947591505.1 uncultured Bacilli bacterium
AGAAGTAAAGTAAGACGTGAGAGAATGGGGCATATTGAACTTGCTGCCCCTTGCTCACACATTTGGTTCTTTAAAGGTGTTCCATCTAAGATGGGCTTAGTTCTTGATATGAGTCCAAGAGATCTAGAAGAAGTACTATACTTTGTTAGTTATGTTGTAATTGACCCAGGTAATGTACCTCTAGAAGAAAAACAAACTTTATCTGATAAAGAATACCGTGCTTATTATGAAAAATATGGTAATAGTTTCAAAGTAGGTATGGGTGCTGAGGCTATTCAAGAACTTCTAAAAAGAGTAGATATTGATAAAGAAGTAGAAAATGTTCGTAAAGAATTAGAAAACGCTACTAGTCAAAAAAGAATTCGTCTAGTTAAAAGATTAGATGCCTTAGTTTCTTTCCAAGAATCAGGCAATAAACCAGAATGGATGGTACTAACAGTACTTCCTGTTATTCCGCCAGAGCTAAGACCAATGATTCAACTAGATGGTGGTAGATTTGCAACATCTGACTTAAATGATTTATATAGAAGAATTATTAATCGTAATAATCGTTTAAAGAAATTACTAGAATTAGGTGCCCCAACAATCATTGTTCAAAATGAAAAACGTATGCTTCAAGAAGCTGTTGACTCTTTATTTGATAATGGTCGTCGTGGTAGAAGTATAACTGCGGCATCTAATAGACCTTTAAAGAGTTTATCTAGTATGTTAAAAGGTAAACAAGGACGTTTCCGTCAAAACTTACTCGGAAAACGTGTTGACTATTCAGGTCGTTCCGTTATCGTTGTTGGACCAAATTTAAAAATGTATCAATGTGGTCTACCTAAAGAAATGGCAATTGAACTATTTAAACCTCATGTTATTCATGGTTTAGTAGAAAGAGGTCTTGCTCATAATATTAAGGGTGCTAAAAAATTAATTGAAGCTCGTGATGAGAGTGTTTGGGATATTGTTGAAGATGTTATTACGGAATATCCAGTAATGTTAAACAGAGCCCCAACACTACATAGACTTGGTATTCAAGCATTCGAACCAAAATTAGTTGGTGGTAAAGCGATTCGTTTACACCCACTAGTTTGTACAGCATTTAACGCTGACTTCGATGGTGACCAAATGGCTGTCCATGTACCACTTTCCGAAGAAGCTAAAGCAGAAGCTCGTATTTTAATGCTTGGTGCTAACAACATCTTAAATCCAAAAGATGGAAAACCAATTGTTACACCTTCGCAAGATATGGTTTTAGGTAACTGTTATCTTACTATGGAAGAAGCTGGTGGTAACAATGAAGGTAAAGCATATAAGAATTGTAATGAAGCTCTAATGGCTTATGAAAGAAGAGATATTGATCTTCATACAAGAATTGCTATTCCAGTTAAATCATTTAAACATAAATTATTTACAGAAGAACAACAAGATAAATATTTAGTAACAACTGTAGGTAAAATTAAATTTAATGAAATTCTTCCAGATACATTCCCATATTTAAATGAAGGAACAAAAGAAAATATTGAAGGAATTACTCCAAATAAGTATTTCTTAGAAATGGGAACTAATTTAGAAGAAGAAATTAAGAAAATGCCTTTAGTTGGTCCATTTGTGCAAAAGACTTTAGGTCAAATAATTGCCCAAGTATTTAAAAGATATAAAACTACTGAAACATCTGTAATGCTTGATAAATTAAAAGACCAAGGATTTAAATATTCAACTGTTGCTGGTATTACTGTTTCGGCTGCTGATGTAGTAAGAAGTGATGCTAAAGAAGAAATTATTGCTGAAGCTAAAAAGAGAGTAGATAAAATTAATAAACAATATCAAAAAGGTTTAATTACTGAATCTGAAAGATATAATGGTGTTATTCAAATTTGGAGTGAAGCTACTGATCAAGTTAAAGATGCTCTAGCAGAAATTGCTAAAGATAACTTTACTAATCCAATATTCATGATGATGAATAGTGGTGCTCGTGGTAAGATTTCTAACTTTACTCAACTTGCTGGTATGCGCGGTTTAATGGCTAAACCAGATGGTACAACAGTAGAAATTCCAATTACATCATGCTTTATGGAAGGCTTATCAGTATCAGAATTCTTCTTATCAACTCATGGTTCAAGAAAAGGATCTGCCGATACTGCCCTTCGTACTGCCGATTCAGGATACTTAACAAGAAGACTTGTTGATGTTGCGCAAGATATAATTGTTAAAGAACATGACTGTGGTTCAATGCAAGGTGTTGTTGTTTACGATTTAATTAATGATAAAGATGGTTCAGTTATTGAATCACTTGAAGAAAGAATTTTAGGAAGATTTGCTTCTAAGAAAATTGTTGATCCAGAGACTAAGAAAACAATTGTTGAAGCAGGCGAAATGATAAATGAAAATGCTGTTGCTAAAATATTAAAAGCAGGCATTAAAAAGGTTGAAATTAGAAGTGTTCTTACTTGTAAAACTGTTGGTGGCGTTTGTCAAAAATGTTATGGTCGTAACCTTGCTACTGGTAACTTAGTTGAAACTGGTGAAGCTGTTGGTATTATGGCTGCTCAATCTATTGGTGAACCTGGTACCCAACTTACCATGCGTACATTCCACACTGGTGGTGTTGCTGGTGGAGACGATATTACTCAAGGGCTACCTCGTGTTGAAGAATTATTTGAAGCTCGTACACCTAAGTTTAAAGCAACAATTGCCGAAATTACAGGTAAAGTAATTAGCACTGAAGAACAAAATGGTAAATATTCTATTGTTATTGAAAATGCTTCAGGTGTTAAAGAACATATTACTAATTACAATATGAAGCTACGTGTTGAAGTAGGAGATGAAGTACAAGCTGGTGATAAACTTACGGAAGGTGTTATTGCTCCGAAAGAGTTACTAGCAGTTACTGACCCACTTACAGCGCAAGAATATATCTTAAAAGAAATTCAAAATGTTTATAAATTACAAGGTGTTGATATTAACGATAAACACATTGAACTAATCGTTAAGAGAATGATTAATAAGGTAAGAATTATTGATGCTGGTGATACTGACTTTGTTGAAGGTTTAACTGTATCTCTAAGAGAATTTGCGGAAGGCAATAAACCAGTTATCCTAAATGGTGGAGTACCCGCTAAAGGTAACCCAATCATGCTTGGTATTACGAAGTCAT
>CANQDM010000129.1 GCA_947591505.1 uncultured Bacilli bacterium
GATGATGATAGTGTCATTTTATATATTGTTGATCGAAAAACAAATAAATATAACTATTACAAACTAAATATTCATACAAATTCATTTGAAAAATCAAATAATGAAGAATGGAAAGAGTCAACGAAAAAATAATATAGTATAATTAATTAGGAAGTACAATTTCTAATAATTTTGAAGAGGTATATGATTATGAAAAAAATATTAAGTATATTACTTATTGGTATTTTGGTTATAGGATTAACAGGTTGTGGAAAAAAAGCAAAAGATGATAATGAAAAATTTGTTAACTTGCTATCTAATTATGTAAGTAAAGAAAGAAATCTTAATAATAAAACTTTTCCTGCAGAAGCTCAAAAATCGCCAACTAAATTGTATGGTACAAATGCAGAAGGATATTTATCTAATATATTATGTGATTTGAATAATGATAATAAATATGATGGACTAAGTTTTTACTATACAAACGGAACAATAGATGCTAATTTATTAGAAATGGCAAATGATGAGATAAAAATATCGGATACTAATACACTTTTTAATGCAGTACCTAATCTGGAGGAATCATTAGATGAATTCAGTATGACATTATTTGCAATAAAATTAAATAATACCCCATATTTCTTTTTAGAAATAAACGGAACTTCATCTTTTGTTAGTGATGGAAAACATTTTGAAATAAGAAGTTTAAATATTAATGATGGAAAGATTGTTGTTAGTCAACCAATTATATATGAAGCAAGTATATTTGATGAAGAAGAAGTAAAAGATTATATAAGTAAAGTAAAAAGAATGGGCTTATCTATGACAAGCATAGAGCAATCTGTTTTTTCGCAAAATAGTAATGCTATTAAAATTTTTGAAATAACAAGAAATCATTTAGAAGCTTTTGATTTTGCCAAAGCAGATAGTATAAATAAATTTCAATATGGAAATACAACTTTTAAAGATTTATTAAATGGTAAATATGTAATAGAGCTTGAAAATGTAAAAACACAAATAGATACAGAAAATATGGAATATGAATTTAAAACAAGTAATTTAGGCTTATATAGATGGAATGGTAGTAATGGTAGTTATATAAATTTTGAACTTTCTAAATCGGAAGATGAATATAAATATATACTATTATATTATGAAGGCAATGCAAATCATGCATCAGAAGAGATTTGGGGAAAATGGGATGTAAATAAAACTGAATTTGACCTTAATAATGACAACTTAACTTCTTTAGCGGAATATAGAATAAAAAATATAAAATATATGGAGAACAATATATCTTTTGATATTGAAATGAAAAAGATAACTAATTCTGAATATAAAGAACATATAATTCCAGATGGTAATTATAATTTTAAAAAAGAGAGGTAGAAAAGAAAAATGAAAAAGAAAATGTTAAGTATATTATTAATTAGTATTTTATCTTTAACTTTAATAGGATGTGGAAATAATAATGCTAAAGATAAAAAAGAAACCTTCTTAAAAGAAGAGTGGGAAGAGAAGTATGCTGAATATATTTCGGGCGATCATAGTTTGTTTACAGAGCAAAAAGATTTTGAAGTGGCCTTTATAAAATTAGATGCCTTTAAAGAACCCATTATGGTTTTATTAGGTCAAGGATCAGATGCTGAAGGAGGCAGTCCAGATGGTGCTATTGGAACAGTTTATCTTGATGAAAATTCTGATTATAAATATAGTGCTGCTCGAGGTAATAATTATGATTTAAAACTTTTATATAATATAGAGAATGAAAAATATGAGTGGGTATTTTATCATGAAATAGAAGATGGTAAAATAGAAATTAGATTAATTGATTTATTTGTTGAAGATGCTTATGGTGATGGTGTTGCGAAAATTTTAACAAAATCAGAATTTGATAAAAAATATGTTCTTATAGATGAGGTAACTAAAGCAAAAGTTGGAGATATTTCTAAAGCTAAAGATATTGTTTATAATTTAGTTGAAGATAAAGAAGTAAATCAAGTAACTGATAAAATAAAAGAAGAAACAGATAAAAAGGTAGAAGAAGTAAAAGCCAAAATTAAAGAAGAAGAAAGTAAAGTAATAACTGCTGGTAAATATACTTTAAAATATGGTTATTACAAAAATAGCAATACTATGTCAGCACCTGGTCTTGATATTACGATAAATACTGATAATACTTGTACTTATCAAATTGCTGGTGAAGAACTTTATGATACTGATACTTGTACTTTTGAAATAAAGAAATATTCAGGTAGAGAGTTTGATGGCTCTTATGTTTCAGGATACCACATAATATTTCATATAACTGGACAAAGTGATAAATATTATAATATAAATAAAAATAATACTTTTATAGATCAAAGTGCTGAATTAAAATATCAAGGTGCAGAAAAGAATTAAGATATCTAATATTTATTATGATTCAAAGATTATCAAGAAATTGGTAATCTTTTTATAATTCAACAAGAGTTTTGGAAAAAAACTATTGGCATAATACTGCAACGTTAGATGGAAAAACATATAAATTTACAATAGAAAAATATTATTTTGTTCAAGATTCTTCAAGTGATAGTTATGAAGATGCAATAGTTTTAAAAAATGATGATGGCTCTACTTATTCTGCATTATATTTCACTAATGATAGTTTACGAGATGATTCAATGGTTTATGTTTATAATAATAATTAAAAGGAGAAAACTAGTAATATATTTATAATAAATTTCTTGGCAATTTTGCATTTTTTTACAATTCCCATTTACAAGAATTTTATATTGACAAAATTTCGGGGGGGGAATTATAATAATCTTATAGAAAAGGAGAGTAGAAAATATGTCAAGATTTAAAAACTTATTTTCAACAATATTATGTTTAACAATGGTATTATTTGTAATACCGACAATGGTTAGAGCGGAGGAAATTAGCAAG
>CANQDM010000130.1 GCA_947591505.1 uncultured Bacilli bacterium
TTTCTTCTTCAAATTTTACAAACTTTTAAAGATTTTTTTAGAGAAATTTTACTATCTAGAAATGAAAAAAAGAGAAAAGAAACTATGGATATTTTAAAAGAATGTCATCAAAATAATTACTATTCATCATCAGATTTAAAAGAAATTTCTAAAAATACTGATAAAGAAATAGAAATAAATGATTATCTAAATAAAGAAGAATTAGAAAAAGACTACGACATTTTCGAATAGTCGTAGTCTTGCTACATACTAAGTTTTTGACAACTTAGAAACGCACTTGCAAATTGACATAATCAATTAGCGTGCTTATTAAATATATTTTAATAATTCAGTAAATTCTGTATAGCCACTTTCAGCATTTAAATGACCTCCACCTGAAATCATAATTTGATTATCAGTTATAGTGTCAGCAAATTCTTTTTCAGCATCATATTTAACATAAGGATCATTATCGGAATAGAAACAAACAATATCATCACAATAATTTTTTACATCAGCCAAATTATCAAAATACATACTTTCATTTACAGCATCATAATCTTTATCTATTCCAAGATAATTATTAAAACCACAAACAAAAACTAATCTTTTAACTTTAATTTTATTTTCAACTAAGAATTTACAAATGAAGATAGGTGCTATTGAATGAGCAAAAATAATTGTGTTCTCATTTAAAATATTGACATCGACATAACATTTTAAAAGTTTAGACCAATTATCATAGTTTTGCTTTCCAACTCCACTTGGTAAATCTGGAGTATATACTTCTAAATTTCTATCCTCTATTTCTTTTCTCAAATATGGAAACCAATTTGAAAATGGATTTCCAAAACTTCCATGTATTATAAAGTAATTATTTTTCATAATTATCAAATTCCCCTTTCAGTTTTAAAACTTCAACTGCTTTTTCTCTATGTAACTCTTTTATAATTTTTAATGTATTTTTAGAATATTTTGCAAGCTCATCGATATTAGTAATCATCTCTGGACAATAATTGTCATTACTATCTTGTAATGTGGCAGCATATACTAATTTATCAAATTCTTCATATAAAATTGCTCCCATGCACATCATGCATGGTTCACATGATACATACATTGTTGCTCCCTTTAAATCACCATAGAGATTTTTATTTTTAGAAGCACTTTCTATTGCTTCTAATTCAGCATGTGAATACATACTTGTTTCCATTAATGTTTTATCATCACTTCTACCAATTATTTCTCCATTTTTAACTACAATAGCTCCATAAGGATACTTAGCATTTTTACTAATTTCTATTGCTATATCTATATATTGTTCATCAGTCATTATCAGTATCTCCTTTATTATCTATTATTATTTTAGTACCTAACAAAGAGATTGCTTCAAAAAGCGGAAATTTATCATAAGAATATTCAGTATTAAAATTTTCATAATAAGTGTCTAATATCCTCTTTTTAAAATCTTCTTCATTTTCGTATTTAAATAATTTTCCAAGCCATCTTTGATAATCAGTACCAATAATTTCTTTATCTAAAAAATCAATTATTATTTTTTCTCCTTTTTTAGAAATAAACAAATTATATTTATTAATATCTTTTATTTTTAAAGCCAATACTATTGGCATAAAAATACAAGTATTAATATGATATAACTCTTTATCAAAATAGTCTTCAGTCTCAATATATGCTTTAAGCATATTATAAAGAGTAATGAATCTATTGCATTCTCGTAACGAAAAATCAAAATATTTCATTACTAAATAACTCATATCATGATAAAGCCAACTTTTATTACAAAAATTAAATTGCTTTTGTAAATAACCTTTAACATCTTTAATGTCCAAACTTATAATAAAATCATAAAATTTGTTTAGATAACCATATCCATCAAAATCATTACCATAATAATTCTTTATTGTATTAGAAAGTTCTGAATTATTAGTTGAAACAATAATAGTTATTTTATCATTGGTGTAAAAATGTTTTATTATTTCTAGCATTTCGACAGCAAATGTTGGTTTGCAACGGTCAAGTTCATCTATAATTAATATTAATCTTTGTTTATCTTCTAAAATCTCATCTACAAGCTTATTAAAAGCTGTTTTCTTCTCCTCGATTGTTGTGATACTTTTTGCTAAATCATCAAAACTATTTATTTGATCAAAATTATTAATATCAAAAAGTTCCCCACTTACTGAATACAAAAAGTCCCTACAAAATGATTTAAACAATTTTTTGAAATCTTTAAAATTAACCATTTGATTCTTCATTTTAGGATATTCATTTAATATATTATAAATTAAAGATTCGAGAGGATTTGTATGCATATCGTTTTCCCAAGCGTTATAATAGACAACTAGATTTGTTTCATGTAATTTTTTGAATGATTGCTTATTAGTAACATTAATTATTCTATCATCTTTATAATCTTCTATATGATCTACTAAATATTTAAATTGTTTAATAAAAAATGTTTTCCCAGAACCCCATTTTCCATCAACAGAAATAGTTAGATTTTCTTTTACATTTGCCAATAACTTCGAAAGTATTACTAACTTAGAATTTCTTTCTAAAAAGTTTTTTTCTATTGTTTCTTTTAAATTTTCATCATTTGGCTCTAATTCATATTTTAACAAGATATCATCTCCTAACTTCAATAGAATTATACTATATTTTGAAGAATTTTCCTATACAGCTATTGATTTTTATTAATATTTATCATATAATCTATTTAACGAGTAAGGGATATTTTTTTGATAAAAGGTTTAAAACCCTCTTATCATCCGCTCCAGTGACGTTTCTGTTCGAACTTTTATAGTTTGAACTTAATCGAGTAGAGAGAAATAACTAGTTTCGTCCCTCTCACACCACCATACGTACGGTTCTCGTATATGGCGGTTCAA
>CANQDM010000131.1 GCA_947591505.1 uncultured Bacilli bacterium
ATTAAATTCTTAGATGAAACTATTTCTCTAGATAAAAATAATATTGAATTAAAAGATATTACTTATATAACATTATATAAAGAAGATAATGATAAAATATTAGAGATAAGAGAAACTACTAAAGAAGAAATAGAACAAAATATAGATAGTTATTTTGTCGAAGTTAATATGGAAAATATGCCTTCTGTTTATGCTAAAATTAAAAAAGTAACTATTGAAGATAATCATTTAATGTTAATTTTAGATTATGAATATGTAACTAAAGAAGAAAGTAAATCTAAAGAAATCAAAGTGGATTATGGGGCTATAATTAATGGTAAAGCTAAAAATGAAACTAATCCATTAAATGAATTTAATATCTTAAAAGAAAGAATTAAAAATAATGAACATATCATTTTAACTCATGATTATGATTTAAAAGATATTGAAGTTACTACAAGTTATTATTTTGAAAACTTTAGTGGTTCAATTGATGGTAATGGTCATAAGATAACCAATTTAAGTAAACAATTATTTAATGAACTTAGTAATGCGAAAATTAAAAACTTAATAGTAGAAAATGCTAATATAAGTGGTGCTGTTCGTGGTATTTTAGCCGATAAAGGTACAGATGTAGTAATTAATAATGTTCATCTATATAATGGTAATATTAAGGCTAATCTTGTTACTAATGGAACTGGTATTATGTTTGGTGAAACAAGAAATAGTATAGAAATATCAAATTCATCAATTGTAAATAGTTCAGTTAGTGGTGGTAAAAGAACGGGTGGCTTTATTGGTCAAGCTTATAACAAAACAACGATTACTAATAGTTATATTAATGATAGTAGTGTAAGTGGTAATAATGATGCTATTGGCGGTATTATTGGCGAAGTAAGTAGTGCTAATAATGTTTCGATGACTAATTGTTATAGTAAAGTTACTATGGATGGTGGCGCTGGTAATGCTAAAGCTGGTATTTTAGGCTATACTAATAGTAGTGGGGCAACTAAATTAATTGATAGTTTAAGTATGTCGCAAGGTAATAGTGGTACAAGAGTATATGGTAATGGTATATCTGCTACTAATGTTTATGAGTTAAAAGAATCTACTATGAGATCACAAGCTGGTGGACAAATTAAAGAAATAGCTAGTACTGATATTAATAAAGAATTCTTTATTAGTTCATTAAATTGGGATGAAGATGTCTGGAATTTAGATAATGTATCAGCTGATGTACCACCTATCTTAAAGGGTGAAAAATTTGAAGTTAAAAAAAGTCCACTTGAAACTGAAGATGGTTATGATCCAAATAAAAGAATACTTTATAATAACTTAATGAAATTAATGCCTTTCTATGATAGTGAAAAAATAGTTAGAACTGGTAATCATATTACAGATGATAATTTACTTAATAAAGAAATCGAGCATATTGTACCAATTGATAGTAAAGGAAGTATTGTTACCTATTTAACTAGTGATAATCTAAAGAAAATAAGTAAGATAAAAGTAGTTTATAAAACGAAAGAAAAAGTTACTTATGATGTAAAATTTGATAATACTTATGATATGGTAGCAAGTTATCGTATACCAAAACTTAATATCGATTATACTTATAACCATTATGTAATTGATGCTAACTCACAAGTAGTAAATAATATAACTAATTATTTAAAAAGTTTAAGTTATACAAATAATTTAGATACTTTAACTGCTACTAAAGATAATAGAATATTAAAAGATTTCTATAATGATGTTACTAGTAAAGAATTAAAAGAATTTACTTTAAAATATTTATCTAATAGTAATTATACTAATACTACTAACAATGATAGTATTAATAGTCATTTGGAAAGTGAAATTAAAAAAGATAAAAAAATTGAAAAAGTATTATATATGTATAATTACTTTAGAAGATTCTATGATGTGGAAATAGATGGTATGAAGTTATATGATTTTATGTTATTTAACATGAATGGTTTTGATGAATCATTAACAAGCCAAATGATAGCGCGTATTTATTTACAAGATGGTAATAACTTTAATACTGGTTCAACTGGTACTAAATATCGTGATTTACTAGGGGGTTATACTAAACTTAATACTATTGCAAAATTCATCGAATATATGGTTACCGAATTTAGTAATGATAATATGAATGATTGGGTAAGAGGAGAATTTGATGGTTACTTAGTAGAAGTTCCAGTTAAAGGTCATGAAACAGAAATTCAATATACTTTATGGGATCACTTTAGTAATGAAGATGCTAATTATAATAATCCACATCGTGCTTATGATATGATGTTACCAATTTTAACATTACCAAAGAATTCAGCATATATAATTTCAACACCAGTTCAATTTATCATCGGAGCGCAAAGAAGTTATATTGAAGATCCAGAAGATCCGACATCACAAAGTATTTTCCAAAGAAGAGTTCAAAGTTATGCTAAGAGAATGGAAACTTATTTTGATACAGCTTATAAAATTTTAGGTGATGCAAAATACTTTAATGATATTCATACCTTCCAACTTGATAAGAGATTTGCTTATGATGAAAATGGGGCAATGGTCTATCAACAAGCCTATGTTACAGAAGAACCATTCCATAAGAACTTTAATGAAGTAACTGGTCGTTGGCAAACAAGTGATGGTAATGCTGCCGTTGCTTGGGGAGATCGAATCGACTGGAGTGCTGAAGGTTTAATGGATGGTAATATTGATCCAGACTTAGTTGATGTTTTAAATAAACAAATTCAAGAATATACATATCATACCTTTACGCATGAAACAGCGCATAATATTGATGCTAGACTATTCTTAAAGAATAATGGTAGAAGATTTGATG
>CANQDM010000132.1 GCA_947591505.1 uncultured Bacilli bacterium
TAAATTTGTGGCCATCATTCGTGTCCTAACAAAAAAGTCAGATTTTGAAAGTCAAAAATTTGATTTGGACACGAATTTTTAATAAATGGACACGAATTTTCTGGCTGATAGTAATCATAATTAAGGAGGCAAATATGTTTAAATTAGTATCAAAATATAAGCCTAGTGGCGACCAACCTGAAGCCATTAAAGAATTAGTTGATGGTATCAACGAAGGCAAAAAACACCAAGTTTTACTAGGTGCAACAGGCACAGGCAAAACTTTTACGATTGCCAATGTAATTGCAAAAGTTAATAAACCTACTCTCGTTTTAGCACATAATAAAACCCTCGCAGGACAACTTTATAGTGAATTCAAAGAGATATTCCCTGAAAATCATGTTGAATACTTTGTATCATATTATGATTATTATCAACCTGAAGCCTACGTGCCATCAAGTGATACCTACATTGAAAAAGATGCTTCCATAAATGATGAAATAGATGAACTTAGACACGGAGCAACATCAGCATTAATAAATTATCGTGATGTTATTGTTGTAGCATCTGTTTCTTGTATTTATGGTATTGGAGAAAAAGAAGAGTACGAAAAAAATATGTTAGTACTTACTATTGGTGATACTATTTCAAGAAATAAAATCATTGATAAACTGGTTGATATGACTTACGAGCGAAGTGATTTAGATTTCCATCGTGGTACTTTTAGAGTAAGAGGTAGTTCAATTGATATTGTACCCGTAAATGAAAAAGAATCTGGTATTAGAATTGAACTTGATGATAATGTAGTTGAGGCTTTAACTGTTTTTGATCCGCTAACTGGTGCCATCAAAGAAGCTAAAAAAACAATTGCCATATCACCAGCATCACACTTTGTAACTAGTCCGGAAAAAATGGAAGAGGCTATTAAAAGAATCGAAGCTGAATGCCAAGAACGAGTTAAATATTTTCACGATAATAATAAATTTATTGAAGAACAAAGAATTAAAGAAAGAGTTAATTACGATGTCGAAATGCTTAAAGAAACAGGATACTGTAATGGTGTTGAAAACTATGCAAGACACTTAGCTTTAAGAGAAGAAGGCTCAATTCCACCTTGTTTAATTGATTATATGCCTGATGATTTTTTACTTGTAGTAGATGAATCACACGTAACTCTTCCGCAAGTAAGAGGAATGTATAATGGCGATAGAATGCGGAAGCAAACTTTAGTAGATTATGGTTTTAGACTTCCGAGTGCTCTTGATAATAGACCGCTTAAATTTAACGAATTTGAAAGTAAAATTAAAAATGCTATTTATGTTTCAGCTACTCCAGGTGATTATGAACTTGAAAAAGCAGACAATAAAGTTGTTGAACAAATAATTAGACCAACTGGTCTTTTAGATCCAATTATTGAGGTAAGAAAAACTGAAGGTCAAATCGATGATATAATTGGGGAAATTAATAAACGCATTAAACTAAATGAAAGAGTTTTAATTACTACTCTAACAATTAGAATGAGTGAAGAATTAACCAATTATTTAAAAGAAATGAATATTAAAGTAGCCTATCTTCATAATGAAATTAAAACTTTAGAAAGACTTAAAATAATTCATGATTTAAGATGTGGTATATATGATGTAGTAGTAGGTATTAACCTTTTAAGAGAAGGTATAGATATTCCTGAAGTTAGTCTAATTTGTATTTTAGATGCTGATAAACAAGGATTCTTACGAAGTGATAGATCTTTAATTCAAACTATTGGAAGATGTGCCAGAAACGAACACGGTAAAGTTATAATGTATGCTGATATGATAAGTGAAGCAATGAAAGTTGCGATTGACGAAACTAAAAGAAGAAGAGAAATTCAAGAGGCTTATAACAAAGAACATGGCATTACGCCAAAAACAATTAGTAAAGAAATAAAAGAAGTTATTTCTAATCAAATTGTAACTAAAAATAAGAAACAAAAATTAAGCAAAAAAGAAGCCATTAATATGATTGAAAAAATTGAAGAAGAAATGAGAGAAGCTGCTCGTAATCTTGATTTTGAAAGAGCAATGGAACTTAGAGATATCTTATTTGAATTAAAAGGAGAAAACAAATTATGAAAGCACTTATAACCGGCGCATCTTCTGGTATAGGAAGAGATATGGCTAGATACTTAGCCAGTAAAAATATTGATTTAATATTAGTGGCCAGAAGAAAAGATATGCTTGAAAAATTACAACAAGAATTAAAAGTCAATGTAAAAATTATCGCTCTTGATTTAGCGGTAGAAAAAAATGTTTATAAATTATATGAAGATGTTAAAAACGATGATATTGATATTTTAATTAATAATGCTGGCTTTGGTTTATTCGGCGATTTTAATGAGACAGATTTAGATACGGAATTAAAAATGATAGATATCAATGTTAAAACACCTCATATTTTAACTAAATTATTTTTAAAAGATTTTATTAAAAAAGATAAAGGATATATTTTAAATGTGGCATCTAGCGCTGGTTTTATGGCTGGGCCTCATTTGAATACCTATTATGCCACTAAAAATTATTTATTAAAATTAACAATGGCTATCAATGAAGAATTAAGAGTTAAAAAAAGTAATGTTAAAATATGTGCTTTATGTCCTGGACCAGTTAATACCGAATTTAATAAAGTTGCTCATGGCAAATTTAATGTTAAAGGGGCATCTAGTGAATATGTAGCAAAGTATGCAATAGATAAAATGTTTAAAGG
>CANQDM010000133.1 GCA_947591505.1 uncultured Bacilli bacterium
TTTATTACCATGCCAAGATGTAGCAAGAGGACCGGTCTCTGCTTCCCCATCACCAATTATGCAGGCGGCGATTAAAGATGGATTATCTAAAACAGCTCCAAAGGCATGAGATAAAGAATAACCAAGTTCTCCTCCTTCATTAATAGATCCTGGAACTTCTGGTGCGACATGACTAGATGTCCCACCAGGAAAAGAAAAGTTTTTAAATAACTTTTGTAAACCTTTTTCATCTTGTGGCACATCAGGATATACTTCGCTATAAGTTCCTTCAATATAACTATTAGCAATCATTGCTTGACCACTATGACCAGGACCAGCTATATAAATCATATTTAATTTATATTTTTTAATTATTCTATTTAAATGAATGTAAATAAAATTTTGACCAGGTGCACTACCCCAATGTCCAACCAATTTGTTTTTGATGTCTTCTTTCTTTAATGGTTCTTTAAGTAGTGGATTATCTTTTAAATAAAGCATTCCAACAGACATATAATTACATAAATTAAAATATTTATCTAATAATTCAATTTCATTTTTAGAAAGTACACTCATAAAATCACCTATTCTTATACTTATTATAAGATAAATTATTATTATTTAAAAGTAAAAGGAATCTAATTAGATTCCTTTTTGACATTTTTAGGTATTTCTTTTGTAACTATAAAGTTATCAACAAATTTATATTTATCTCTATTTCTGATATATAAATAGCCAAAGATACTAAATACTAATGAACCTATAAAATTAACTAATAAATCTTTCATAGTATCAATAATACCAATATCTAAATAGCCATTAAATGTAGCAAGTTCTCTATTATCTTTATCATATAATACTACTTTATCAATATCTTTAATAATAATTGATTTATTTATTTTTTGTTCATCTAATTCAACTGTGGCAATACTTTTTAAAAAAGTATCTTTTTGCATATCTGTTTTTAGTATAAGGTCACACCCAAATTCATAAAATTCCCAAATTACCCCAATAGTCATGGAAAAACAAAATGCTACAATAGTAACAAAAAATGGCGATAAATTTATTCTTTTAACATTTTCATTTAATAAATCTACTAAAGAAAATCCAACTGCCGCACATAGAAAGCCATTTAAAGTATGCATAATTGTATCAATATTATCTACTCTAACATACATATTATGTATTTCCCCTAGAATTACACCAGTAAAAATAAATAATAAAATAATTACTTCTAATAAACTTGGTAATTTAATTTTATATTTCTTTTCAATAAAGAATGGCACAATAAATAAAACTAATGTAATTAAACAAAGTATAGCATTACCATATTCTTTTAAAAACAATTCTCTAATAAATGCTAAAAACACTAATGTTCTTAAAAACAAATAGACTGCAATAGTAAATTTAGATGCACCTTCATAGCTTTTCTTAATTTTTTTCTTTAACTTCATATACTCCCTAAACTAATTTATTAAATAAATTAATTGCTTCATCTATTTCTTTTTTATTTGAAGTTTTAATATTATTAGCCATATAATTTTCTAAAATATTTCTCCCTGTAGTTTTTAGGGAAGATGTTAAAGCCGCTAGTTGAATTAAAACTTCTTCATAGCTTCTTTCTTCTTCAATCATTTTATTAACGCCTTGTATTTGACCACCAATGATATTTAACCTTCTGATAAAATATTTTTTATCTTTTTCACTGGCAATAAAACTTTTTTTGTTTTGCATATTTCCACCTCTTATATGACCATTATAACACACATTTATAAAATAAAAAACCATAACTAAAGTATGGTTTCCATCTACACTTTGCTCGATATTTTAACAAACACAGTCAACATATGTATCTGATAAGCATCTTATGGCGCATAAACAACTACAGTCCATTGTAAAGAATGAGTTAGTTGTTACATATGGATATAATGAAGTTGCATCAGTATTTTCTGCAAGAACTCTAAAAGTACAGCAATTGCCTTCTATTTTTTCTACTCTAAATACTGTTGAACAAGTAGTACCTATTGCTTCACCACTACAATCAGTAGTTACATCTTTAGTTATTGGCATACTCCAAGGAGTTCCATTGCCACCACAAGTATAAAGCATTACCGGTCTTGTGTTACAAACTAAACAATTACTGCCACCACCAAGCATTGGTCTATCACATGTGTCTAAGCAATTATCTGGGCAAGCATTTTCTTGCAATACTAAAATTATACTTAGAATTTCATTAATACAATTGCCAGTATTTGAATTATTTGAATTATTCATCATTTCACCCTTTCATGTATTCTCATTATTAATTTATGATTATTTTCTAAAATAGTGAGTACCACTTTTAAATATCTATTTTTTATAGTATAATTATTATGGGTGAGAAATGTGAATTCAACACTTCAATATATTGTTATAGGTATTATTATACTTATTATTCTAGCTGTAGCTATTAAGTTAACTAGAAAAGACTTTGCTATTAAAGAAAATAAATTAATTGGCTATCTTGGTGGTAAAGATAACATTATTAATGCTGAATGCAATATGAGTAGATTTAAGGTTATCTTACATGATGTTAGTGTTGTAGATAAAGAAGCTATTCAAAAACTTGGAGCTAAAGGTATTGTTGAAATTGATAATCAATTAAAAATAATATTTGATAATAATTCTAAACAATTAAAAAAATATATTGACGAAATCGTTTAATATATTTTTTT
>CANQDM010000134.1 GCA_947591505.1 uncultured Bacilli bacterium
AGCATAACATTTAATAGTTATACTTCTTACATCCCCCTCTTTTTTTATTTTTGTCTAAATTTTGGGGTACAGTTCACTTACTACACATTTTATTTTTTTATTTTTATTTATTATTTATTTCTTTTTGTATATTTAACATCTTTAGCATATTTCTTTAAAGCAATATAAGCAAATAAAGTAGATACTACAACACCTAAAATTGCTTCATATATAGCAGTCATCATTACCGAAATTGTTCTTGAATCAATACCAATTAATCTTTCTACTACTACAGAAACAACAAATAAACCAATTAAACCTGCTATAAGCATAAAAGGTAAAATTCTAAGTAAGACATCTTTAAAAGAAATTTTTCTTTTTAATGTTTTAGCAGTACCAAATAGTACGATTAAACAGTTAAGGAAAGTTGGTACTAAACAACACATTGCACCACCTATATAATTAGGAATTGCATTTTCTTTATCAACCCCAACGAGAGACACTAAAATGATACCTAAGATAAATCCTACTACCACTCCTGGTAATAATTGTTTTACTGTATCTTTACTTTTCATTATTATTCTCCTATTACACCATTAAATACTGGTTTACCAATATATTCTTTTTCTTTTTCTTTATTTGTTAAGACTCTTAAGGCACCAGCAGCTAAAGCTTCTAATTCAAATTCACCTGGCATTACTTCTACTTTGCATAAATTCTTAATATATTTATTTAATTTCTTGACATAATAAGAATCATTAGCAATACCACCAGTTAGAATTATCGCACTACAATTACATTTTAATGCTACATACATTGCCCCAATTTGTTTAGCAATTTGATAAATCATGGCATCATAGATAATTTGGGCTTTTTTATTGCCATCATTAATCATTTGGACAACCTCTTTAATATCAGCTGTACCTAAATGGGCTAAAATACCACCATTTTTATTAATTAAGGATTTTATATCAGCTTCACTATATTTGCCACTAAAACACATATTTACGAGTGGCTTAGCAGGAATGAAACCACTTCTAGTTGGCGCCATTGGACCATCACCATTAACAATATCATTACAGTCAATCATTTTACCATGATTATGAGCTGCAATAGATATACCACCACCAGCATGACATATGATTAAATTTAAATCTTCATACTTACAGTTAACTTTTTCAGCATAACGAATAGCGATTTCTTTTTGATTTAAAGCATGAATTCTACTTTCTCTAAAAATACTTGGAATACCAGTAATTCTGGCTTCAATATTAAATTCATCTACATCCGGTGGATTAACACAGAAACATCTTTTATTATATTTATGAGCAAGTTCGTAAGCTAAAACAATACCAAGAGCAGAAGGATGTTTAACTATTCGCATTGATTTAGCATCATTATACATAAGTTCATTTATTTCGTAAGTTCCACCTTCACAACATTCAAGTGAACCTCCACGACCTGAGAATGCATCAATAGACTCAATCGGGATATTATTTTCTTTTAAAGTTTCTAAGACAGTATTAAGACGAAATTCCCTTTGATCAGATATTTCTTTAAAAACTTTTAAAATATCTTGTTCATGTTCAATATTAACTTTAAAAACACATTCATCATTATCAAATACACCAATTTTTGTACTAGTTGATCCAGGATTTATGGATAAAATTCTAAATTTACTTTTTTCCATTTTTTAAATCTCCTAATTTTAAATCACCTGCTCGCACAATAGAGAATAATATATTACCAACAAGTTCCGATACCGGAGCACTTCTAGAACAGTCACTACAAATTTTTCTGAATCCTTGTAATAATGGTCCATAAGCATCAGCTCCACCAAATTGTTGAATTAATTTAACTCCTATATTACCAGCATTTAAATCTGGGAAAATCAATATATTAGCCTTTCCTGCTACTTCACTCTCTCTTTTAACCTTTTTTTGAGCTATTTCAGGAACAATCGCAGCATCTAATTGAAATTCACCGTCTATTTTTAAATCTGGTCTTCGCTCTTGGGCAAGTTTTACTGCTGTTTTTACTTTTTCAACGAGTTCACCACTACCAGATCCATCAGTTGAATATGAAAGTAAAGCACATCTTGGTTTCCAGCCAGTTACAGAATGAATTGTATCACAAGTATTTATGGCAATACTCGCAAGTTCTGATGCACTAGGATTGGTACATACTGCACAATCACTAACCGCAATTAAATTACCACCATCAGGAAATTTATAATTAGGAAGTTCTGCTATACCTACTGATGATGCTACTTCAAGTTCATTATTTAACCCTACGATAGTTTGAGCAGCTAAAATAATATCACCTGTTGCACTTGTAATACCGGCAAATGTTACATCTACTTCATCAATTGCTTCCATCATAAATGCTAAATATAATGGTTCATTCATTCTTCTTCGTAATGATTTTTCACCATAAACTAAATTAGGTAATTGTAAATATTTTTGTAATATATTTTCTTTATATTCTTCATCAGTTGTATCAATATATTGCCAAGTAGAATCATCTATTTTATTTTCTTTACATAATGATTTTACTTCATCTAGATAACCGACAATTACAACATCACAATAACCCTCTCTAGAAACCTCATCTATAGCAAGAACCATTTTCGCATCATTAGCCTCAGGAAAGGCCACCCGTCCAGCCACGCCCAACCCAAGCCCCAACCATACCCCTTGAAAACTTGGC
>CANQDM010000135.1 GCA_947591505.1 uncultured Bacilli bacterium
ATAATTTCGCGCTAAAAGTTAGTTATATTTTTTTATTTTCGAATATCATTTTCGAATATCCTCTCCAAAATTCACCTTATTTCGTGTTTTTTTCAAAATCTAGTAGTTTTTTCTTAATATCTATGCCTCCAGCATACCCAACTAGCTCATTATTGGCACCTACTACTCGGTGACATGGAACAATAATGGATATCGGATTATGACTAACTGCCCCACCAATCGCTTGCGAAAACATTTTATCTTTATCCATTATTTTTGCCACTTTCTTTGCTATTTCACCATAAGTTATTACTTCGCCATAAGGAATACTTTCTAAAATATGCCAAACCATAACTCGAAAATCACTACCCTGTGGTTTTAATTTTAAATCTTTAATATCAGGTTTTAAACCCTTAAAATATTTATCTAACCAATCTTCAGTATTTTTAAATATTATTAAATCATCATTTTTTTGCATTTCTTCATTTATATTTTCTAAAAAATATTTTTGTCCATCTATATAAAGACCAATTAAATATATTCCATCACTAACTAAAGTTAACTTACCTATAGGAGATTTATATTCTTTATAATAAATCATATAAACACCTTCTATACTTTAAAATATTTAATAGTAAAAGTTGTTTTATTATTATTTGATGTTACAAAAACTCTACCATTATCTTTTTCAATAATACTTTTAGCTAAAGATAAACCAATACCCATACTTTCATTTAAAGCATTTTCACTTTGATAAAATCGCTCAAATATATGGGGTAAATCTTTTTTCGTAATACCTACACCATAATCAGTAATATCTATTTTGGTATATGCTTTATTTTCACTATACTCTATATCTAATTCACTATCATTATAAGAATGCTCTAAACAATTTTTTAAAATATTAGTTAAAGCTTCAATTTGCCAATTATAATCAATATTTAATTTAATATTTTTATTACCTTTAACATTTATCACAATATTTTTTAAATCACTTAAAGTAGCAGTATTTTTCAAAACTTCTTTAATTAAATTACTTACTAATACAACTTGCCTATTAAATTTAACTGTATTAACATCAAATTTTGTAAGTTTAAGTAAATTTTGCACTAAAAAATTAATATTTAAAACTTCTCTTTTTAAATCGTGAATAAATTCTTCTTGCATACTTTTTTCCATATTAGCATCATCAATTAAATTATCTAAAATAATTAGCATTGATGTTAAAGGCGTTTTTAATTGATGCGAAATATCTTCTAAAGATTTTTTTAATTCCAATTTATCTTGGTGCGATAATTCCGCTCTTTCTTTTAAGATAATCGTAGTTTTATAAATTTCATTTTTAAGTATTGATAATTCATCTTCAGTTAAATCATTTAAATTAATTTGATAATCACTATTATTAATTCTTTCTACTAATTTAGTAATTTCTTTTATTTCTTTTCTTCTATTCTTTTCATAATGTAAATATACAAATAAAATAATTATTATACTAATGATAAGATAACTAATATTAATAATTAAAAAAGTATTAAAAGCATCTTTATTTTCTAATATATAGGAATCACTTTCTAAAATACCATATTCTTTAAATAAATCATTTGTCTTTTCTTTATTATTTAATATTTCTACTATATCATTATTATTTATATCTGGATATTTATCTTTTACTTTGCTAATTATTAAGGCTACTTTATTATTAAAATTTTGTTTATAAACATTATATTCATATATATTTAGAAATACAAAAATAGTACTTAAAATGATACTTATAATAAATGTTCCTAGTAAATACTTTTTAAAATTAATTTTATTTTTCATCTATCCTATACCCAATTCCTTTTATTGTAATAATTACATCTGTTTTTAGCTTTTCTCTAATTCTTTTTAAATAAACAGTTATAGTATGATCATCAACATCATTACCGGTCCATTCCCAAATTTTATCTAAAATAGTACTTCTAGTTACAACTTTATTAATATTTAAAAATAAAAGATGCAATATTTTTAATTCTAGCGAGGTTAAATCAATTAATTTATTATTCTTAAATACTTCCATTTTAGCAAAATCAAAAGTAATATCTTTAACCGTAATAGTATTATTTTTATTATATCTACTTAATATTTTTTCCATTCTAACGAGTAATTCTTTGGAACTAAAAGGTTTTGTTAAATAATCTTCGGCTCCTAAAGTTAAGCCTTTTACAATATCTTCTTCACTATCTTTAGCAGTTAGAAATATAGTTGGAATTTTTTTAATTTTTATAACATTTGTAAAAAGCGAAAACCCATCACCATCAGGTAAAGTTATATCTAAAATAATTAAAGCAATATCTTCATCTTTATTTAATAAATACTCTTTAGCACTTTTAACATTTTTCTTAACTATTAACTCATAATTATTTTTCTCTAAAGAATAAGTAAGACCTTTAATAATAGTGTCATTATCTTCAATTAATAAAATATGCATATTATTTCCTTTCATTTTTATTATATCATAATAGATGAGAAAAAAAGGGAATAACCCTTTTTAAATATATGGCAATCGCATAAAAAAATAATGTAAAATTATGGTACAATTACTTTTTATAATAAAAAAAATCATGTATTCTTA